>NZ_JALIDZ010000005.1:300000-454300 GCF_025397915.1 Microbaculum marinisediminis | reverse complement strand
GTGCCGGCGCCCCTCGTCTGCACGATATCTGCTGAAAAAATCCGCCGTTCCTGACCGGCGGCGCTGCAATTCCTGCATCCGCGCCCGCCATAACGGCCGCATGGAACGCAAGCACCTCACAGCCTCCCGGCAACGGCTATCCCCGCCCGCCTCGCTTAAGCGGGACGGCTGGTGGCTTGTCGCCACGCCACCGGCGCCCGAGCCGTCGCGACCCGCCGCGACCGTCATCCCGTTCCCGAAGCGGAAGCAACCACCAGCCCAGACGGGGGACATCGCCGATGACCGCCCCTGATACGGCCATGGCCGTGCCGCAAGGCACCAACGAACCGATCCCGCGCGCCGTGATCGCGGCGCTCGCGATGGTCGCCGCCGCGGATTGGCTTCTCTACGGCGAACCGCAGCCGGGCATTTCAATCGCCTTGTTCTTCGTCGCCCTCGCCTTGGCGGTGGCATGGACCAACGCCGCGACATTGACCCTTCGCACCGGTCTCGTCGGGTCCGTCCCCCTCGCCCTCGCGCTATTGCCGGGCCTCGAGAATCCCGGCCTTCTGCCGTTCCTGTTCGCCGCCGGCGGCACCGCCGTCTTCGCCCTGGCGGCATCGGGCCGGTTCCACGGCGCGCCGGCCGAGCGCGCGACGCAACTCGCCGGGCTGATCGTGCTCGGTCCCTTTCGGCTGATCCCCGACGCGATCCATGCGCGTGCGATCTGGCGGCGAAGGCTCGTCGGCCGTCTGTCCGTGGGGCAAACGGCGGCATCGATCCTTCCCGTGATCCTGTTCGCCGTTTTCATGGCTCTGTTCGCCAAGGCCAATCCGGTGTTCGACCGGTGGCTTGCCGCCCTGGACATATCCGCCCTCCTGTCTCGCCTGGACGCCGTCAGGTTCGTTTTCTGGTTTCTCGCCGCCTCCTTCGCCTGGGCGTTCATCCGCGCGCGGCGCGAACCGGTGCGCAAACGGATCGCCAACCCCGCCGCCGCGCCCGATCCCGCGCGCACGCCGGTTCCCGGCACTCTGCTCGGCGTATCGATCGTTTTGCGGTCCCTGCTGGCCTTCAACCTGCTGTTCGCGGTCCAGACAGCCCTGGATCTCGCCTATCTCTGGGGCGGACTGGCGCTCCCGGACGGGATCACCCACGCGGAATACGCCCATCGCGGCGCCTATCCGCTGGTCGTCGTCGCCCTTCTCTCCGCCGCCTTCGTGCTTGTGGCGATGCGGCCCGGCGGCGACGCCGACCGTGCCCCTGCCATCCGCGTGCTCGTGCTCGTCTGGATCGGCCAGAACGTCCTGCTGGTCGTCTCGTCCGTCCTGCGGCTCGACCTCTATATCGAAGCCTATTCGCTGACGGTGCTGCGGGTCGCGGCCTTCATCTGGATGGGGCTGGTCGCGGCGGGACTGGTCCTGATCGTCGTCCGCATCCTGTTCGCCAGATCCAATGCCTGGCTCATCGGGGCCAATGCGCTCACCCTGATCGTCACCCTTTACGCGACCTGTTTCGTCAACTGGCCCTATGTGATCGCACGCTATAACGTGGACCACAGCTTCGAGATCGCGCACGAAGGTCCCTCGCTGGACGCCCACTATCTCTACATACTCGGCCCGCAGACCATTCCCGTCCTCGAGGCGTTCGTCGCGCGACTGGACGGAAAGCCGTTCAGGAAGCGCGAATTGGCCGAAACCTATGCCGGAAGGCTGCGCGACGGCTTCGCCAATTCGAGAAACGGCTGGCGACGCTGGTCTCTGCGCGATCAGCGCCTGGCGGACTACCTGTCTGGCGAACCGGATGGTAAAGCCGGGTTGGGAGACAGATGAGAGGTCCCCGGGGGCCTGACGAGAGGCGAACGCCGTGCATCGCATCCTGGTTGTCGACGACGATGCGCATATCCGTGACGTGATCTGCTTCGCGCTGGACAAGGCGGGCTATACGACATCCGTCGCGAAGGACGGAGTGGAGGCCCTGTCCCGGTTCTCCGCCGACCGGCCCAGTCTGATCGTTCTGGACATCGGAATGCCCGAGATCGACGGGCTGGAGGTCTGCCGCCGGATCCGGAAGTCATCCGAGGTGCCGATCCTGTTCCTGTCGGCCCGTGACGACGAGGTCGACCGGGTCATCGGCCTGGAGATCGGTGGCGACGACTACGTCACCAAGCCCTTCAGCCCGCGCGAGCTCGTTGCCCGCGTCGGCGTCATCCTGAAGCGGACAGGCAAGCCCGAAGCCGCCGCCGCGCAGGACGACAGACCGCTGAAACATGGCGACATCGTTCTCGATCCGGCCCGCCACGAGGCCCGCCTGGACGGCATCGCCATCCACCTGACCGGGCTCGAGTTCGCAATCCTTCGGGCCTTCTTCTCGCGGCCGGGCATGGTCTTCACCCGCGATCAGATCGTCGGCTCCGCTTACGGTGACAACTTCCACATCTCCAGCCGCACGGTCGACAGCCATGTCCGCAATATCCGCGCGAAATTCGCGGACGCCGGCTGCCGGGCGGTCATCGAGACAGTCCACGGCGTCGGCTTTCGCCTGGCGGCCTGCACGGTGGATGCATGACCCGCCGGTTTGTCTCCGACAAATGGCGCCCGAACCTGGGCATGATCGTCTTCGCCGTGCTGGCGGTCGTCGCCGCCCTGCCCTTCACGGCGGCAGTTCTTCTCGAGTTCGATGAAAACCAATTTCAGGGCCGCTATGGCGCCGCTCCCGAGATCCTCGGCGTCCTCGCCGTCGCGGCTGTCACGCTTCTCGTCGGGCTCGTCTTCCTGCGCACGATCACGCGGCCCATCGCCGAGTTGCGCCGGCGCATGAGCGCCATCGGAAACGGCGATCGCGATGCGATCGCGCCGATGGCCCAGGCGGGCACCGTCGAGATCGCCGACCTCGCCGAAGGCGTTCTGACGATGGCCGCGAGCCTGTCGTCGCGATCCGACTACGTCTCGACGCTTGCCGCGCACGTCTCGCACGAGTTCAAGTCGCCGCTGACATCGATCCGCGGCGCCGTCGAGCTTCTGAAGGACTCCGGCGCGACCATGAGCGAGGCCGAGCGCGCCAGGTTCCTAGACAACATCGAGGCCGATGCCGACCGGCTGACGGCCCTGGTCCGCCGCCTCCGGGAATTTGCGATGGCGGAAACCCCGGGCACGGGAGGCGTCGCCGCGCTCGAGGCCGTCATTCGCGCCATCCCCGACGCGACCCCCAACTTGCGCATCGAGCACCACCTCGATCCGGACCTGAAGATCCGTATGGGCCGGGAGAGCGCGCTGATCGTATTCTCCCATCTGGTCGACAACGCCGCGCAGCACGGCGCGGCCGTCGTCACCATCACCGCCGCCAACGAGGACGGAACGGTGCGGATTGTCGTCGCCGACGATGGTGCGGGCATTTCCCCGCACAACCGCGACAAGCTGTTCGACGCCTTCTTCACGACCCGGCGCGACAGCGGCGGCACCGGCATGGGCCTGAACGTCGTGCAGTCCATGCTGCGCGCCCACGCAGGCAGCATCCGCCTGCTGGAGAGCGAAGGCGGCGCGGCGTTCGAGATACGCGTGCCGGCGGGGTGATGGCCAGCCCGCATCCGGCTTCCGCTACGCAATCAGCGCAGGACATCGGCCCGGCGCCCGACTAGTCTACCCGGACGGGTTTGGGGCTGGGCAGGCGGGTCGAGACGGCGAATGGTGACGAGAACGGCGTTCCACTACCTGGTTGTCGTGACGGTGTCGTCCGCCTGCGGGCTGGCGGTGGAGATCACCGCCGGCCGTCTGATCGCGCCCTATCTCGGGATGTCGCTGTATACCTGGACGGCGGTCATCGCGGTCGTTCTCGCCGGGTTTTCCATCGGGCACTGGATCGGCGGCCACATCGCGGAGGCGCCGCAGGAGGCGGTCAGGCGCCGCGTCGGCTGGGCGCTGCTGCTCGCCGGGCTGTCGACCGCGGCCAGCCTCGTCCTCATCCGGCTCGTGTCCGGCCCGATCGTCTCCGCCGGCATGACGCCGGTCCCGACGATCCTCGCGCTGACGATGGCACTGTTCTTCCTGCCGAGCGTCTTCGTCGGCATCCCCTCGCCGGCCCTGGTGAAGCTCGCCATCGACGAGAATCCGCCGCGCATCGGCCGCCTTCTCGGCCTGTTCTACGCCGGCGGCGCGATCGGCGCCATCGCCGGCACCCTGGCGACGGGCTACCTGTTCATCTCCTGGCTCGGCAGCACCCGCACGCTGCTGCTGGTGGCCGCGCTCTATCTGGCGATGGGCGCCTCGCTGCTCGTGGTCCGGCCGCGAACCCAGCCGGCCGGCGCCTTGACGGTTCCCCTCGTCGTGGTCGCCGTCCTGGCCGCCCTGATCGCCGCCGGCGGCATGCGCGTGTCCGCCTTCACCGGCAACTGCGACGTGGAAAGCGATTACTACTGCATCCGCACGGTCGACGTCAGCGACGAGGTCGGCACCGAGGCCCGCCTGATGATCCTCGATCACCTCGGACACAGCATCAGCAGCCGCGACGCGCCGCAGAGCTTGCTGATGCCCTATGTCGACGCCCAGGACATGCTGGCGCGGATCCACAGCGGCAGGCGCACGCCGTTCCGTGCCTTCTTCATCGGCGGCGGCGGCTTCACGCTGCCGCGGGCCTGGCTCGACGCGCGGCCCGACGCCGAGATCACCGTCGCCGAGATCGATCCCGCCGTCACCGCCGTGGCCATCGGCGAGATGTGGCTGCGCCCGGACGAGCGGCTGAAAATCGTCCACCAGGACGCGCGGCAGGTGCTGTCGCACGACCGGGCCGAGCGCTACGACGTCATCGTCGGCGATGCCTTCCACGATATCGCCGTGCCGCCGCATCTGGTGACCGGCGAGTTCTTCGCGCTCGTCCGCTCGCGGCTGGCCGACGACGGCATCTTCCTGATGAACGTCGTCGACAGCAGCCGGCGGCCGCGGCTCGTCCTGTCGATCGCCGAGGCCCTGAAGCAGAGCTTCGGCCGGATCGAGATCTGGGCGCTGCAGCCCTCCGGCGAACGCACCACCTTCGTCATCGCCGCGCTCGAGGGGCCGAGCCCGGTCGACCGCCTGCCGCTGCGCAGCGATCCCGCACAGGCCTTCGTGCGCCTTCCCGCCGAGGCCGTCGCGGACCTCGTCGCCGCCCTCACCCCGGTGCCGCTGAGCGATGATTACGCGCCGGTGGACCGGCTCATCGGCGTCGAGTGAGCCCGGCCCCGTCCCGTCGAAAACCTTTGCCGGCAATTACGCCCTGTTAACCAGAATACCCTAGCGTGCGGTTTGGCATGGTCCGCCGGCTGTAGCGTATGGCCGGCAATTGCGGGAGTCCGGACCCGGTGATGGGCGCGAAAGCTGCGGCGATACGGCCACTCAGCGAGGAAAAGCGGCGGTTTCAACGCGTCCGGGTGAACATACTCGGCCGCTACATGCTGCCCAACAAGCGCGAATATCCCTGCCAGGTCGTCGACATGTCGCCGGGCGGCGCCCGTCTCGTCGCGCCCGAGGTCGGCGAGGTCCATGACCGCGTCATCGCCTATCTCGACCATATCGGCCGCGTCGAGGGGCAGATCGCCCGCGTGTTCGACGGCGGCTTCGCCATCTCGATCAACGCCACCGCGCACAAGCGCGACAAGCTGGCCAACCAGCTCACCTGGCTCGCCAACCGCGACCTCGGCCTGCCCGAGGATCGCCGCCACACCCGCCTGGTGCCGCGCAATCCCTATTCCGAGATCGCGCTCAGGGACGGCCGCAAGTATCGCTGCAAGGTGCTCGACATGTCGCTGTCGGGCGCCGCGGTCGCCTGCGAGATCTGCCCGGCCCTGGGCACCCCGGTGCGCATGGGCAGTACAGAGGGCGTCGTCGTGCGCCAGATCGAGGGCGGCTTCGCCATCGAATTCTCGACCGTCCAGTCGATGGAAACGCTGACCCGGCAGTTCGGGCAGATCCAGTAGGCGCCACCCGCGCCCGCCTTTTCCCGTCTCGTGACCTGATCCGCCCCGGGAGACGTCCCTCGGGACCTGGCCGCCTGCGTCTGGGTCTGCCTCTGCGCCGTCGCGCATGACCGCGGACGCGGAACGCAGCGGATCGCCCGCCCGGGCATGGTTAACTCAAGATGAAATCTATCTTAAGTTTTGGTTTAAAATAACGCTCAAGCTTGTCTCAAATAAATCCGCGCCGATTTCTCGTATCTAAAATCGTCTCTGCCATAGTCCCTGTCAACGAACAAGACAGGGGGCTGTCAGATGAAGTTTCATTTCGCGGCATCGGTGCTGTTTCTCGGTTTGCTCGGCGCCACCGCCCACGCTTCCCCGAATCCCGGAGCGAACGCCGGACAGGACACCGCGGAGACGCGCATGTCGGAATTCGCCGCCACGCGCCCGCCGATCGGCTACGTCCAGTTCTGCCGCCAGAACCCGGACGACTGCGACATGCAGGCCGCCGGCGTGCACCGCCCGACCCTGTCGCCGGCCCGCCTGCAGGAGCTCACCGAGGTCAACGACCTCGTCAACAAGGCCATCGCCCCGGTCACCGATCAGGCCCTGTACGGCGTCCCTGAGATGTGGACCTATCCGTATGATCGCGGCGACTGCGAGGACTACGTGCTGCTGAAGCGGCGTCTGCTGCTGGACCGCGGCTGGCCGGCCTCCGCGCTGCTGATCACGGTCGTTCGCGACGCCCAGGGCGGCCACGCGGTGCTGACCGTGACCACCGCCGCCGGCGACCTCGTGCTGGACAATCAGGAAGCGGACATCCGCTTCTGGCGCGACACGCCCTACGAGTACCTGAAGCGGCAGTCCAAGGTCGATCCCAACCGCTGGGTGTCGCTGCGCCGGCAGGTCGACCGCCCGGATATCGCCGTCGGCGGCACCACGCGCCGCTGAGCCCGGCACGAGCCGACAGGAGTGCTTTGAACCAGGAGTTTTGACCCGGTCGTGTCCCCACCCCTCCGTCCGTCGAGACCGGGTCTTTCGGAGCCGGCCCTTCCCCCCAGGGCCGGCTCCACCTTTTTTGGGGGTCTTGGCGTCCTAGAGTTCCTTGAGGCCGGCGGCGTAGCGGCGCGCATTGTCGGCATAGTGCTGGGCGGAAACCTTCAGGCCGGCGATTTCCGCCTCCGTGAGCATGCGCACGACCTTCGCCGGGCTGCCGAGCACCAGCGACCCGTTCGGGATCTCGCGGCCCTCCGGCACCAGCGCGTTGGCGCCGATCAGGCAGTTCTCGCCCACCGTCACCCCGTTCAGCACCGTCGCCCCCATGCCGACCAGCGAGCACGGACCGATCGTGCAGCCGTGCAGGATGGCCTTGTGGCCGATGGTGCAGTCGTCGGCGATGGTCAGGGGAAAGCCCATGTCGGTGTGGAAGACGCAGCCGTCCTGGACGTTCGAGCGTTCGCCGATCTCGATCCACTCGTTGTCGCCGCGCAGCACGGCGCCGAACCAGACGCTGGCATCTACCTTCAGCCGCACCTTGCCCATCACGCTGGCATCCGGCGCGATCCAGTAGCGCCCGTCCTGCGGCAGATCGGGGCTTACCCCGTCGAGCGAATAGACCGTCATGTCGTGCCTCCCCTTGGCGTCCCGTTGATCCGCCCTGTTTAGGCGGTCGGGCGGGGCGGCGGCAAGGCGTCAGGCGAACTGCCCGAGAAGATGGGCGACAAACACGCCGGAAAAGAAGCACCACAGGCTGGAGATCACGGTGGTGGCGACCAGGAATCCGACCGGCCTGTGCTCGATCAGGCGCCCGCGAACGGCGTTGCGCATCAGCACCAGCGGCCCACCGAACACCAGCACCAGAACCTGGCCGGCGGCGCCGGTCGCCGTCGTCGGACGAGCCTGGAAGCTCGGCTGGGCATTCGTCACCAGCCGGTAGCCGCTGACCGTGACACCGCCGGCCACCAGGCCGACCAGCACCAGATAGACGTAGATCATGACGCTTTCGAGCATTTTCATCATCCCCGCAAGCATGTGGCGAACCGGACTGCGGCTCGCGGACGGGGTTGAAAACGGCAAGAGCCGTGCCGCCCCGATCGTCGCGATCTGCGGCCCAGGCTGATCCAGGCCGGGACAGGTCGTCCCGGCAACGGAACATTAACCATGTTAATGGCTTTCTTGGTCTCATGTCGGACGTCGCAGGCACGTCGCGTCAGGATTGGTCGATGCATCACCTCGTCATGCGCCGGGACCCGCGGGTACCGCTTACCGCGCTTCTCTATGCGTTGAGTTTCGTGGCCGTGCTGGTTCTCGGCCGGCTCGCGCTGACGACCTACGACACCCTGGTCGGCGGATGGGACACGGAAATCGACCCGACCCCGATCGCGCTCTCGGTCGGTCCGGTCGCGCTCACCGTGCCGCGCAACATGATCCGCAACCATCCGTTCGCGCGCGGCAGCGTGTCCGAGCTGGAATTGCGGATGCACTGGCCGACGATGGAGGGCCTGTCGGAACTGCGCGCCGAATCGTTCCGCAACAATGACGACCGCTCGACGATCCTCTACGCCACGCTGCGGCCCTCCAACGGCTTGCTGTCGCCGGAGGAGCGCCTGCGCCTCGTCTATTCGCGGCTGCTGACCTATCCGCCGGCCAGCGGTCCGAACGGTCTGATCGCCACGTCCTTCGCAGAAGGCCACGGCTACGACGGCGAAATCCTGTACACCGCCGGCGACCCGTCCAGGTCGTTTGCCGCGCGCTGCGCCCCGGAGGGCGGCGGCGTGCCCGCAAGCTGCACAGTGGAATTCCGGACCGATAACGGAATCGAGGTGATCTACCGGTTCCGCCGCCACCTTCTGTCGCGCTGGCGGGCCATCGACGCGGCCATGCGTGACACGGTCGCGTCCTTCATGCGGGGATAGAGACGGTCCTGCACGCCAGGACCCGGTAGACGCGCCTGTCCGGCGTGAATGTCCGAAGTAATTATCCGGCGTGATTGTCCGAAAGGCTTACGCGCCGCGGACGGTTGGCATCGACGGCATCGCGTGCCGCCGATATCCAGCGCCGCCGATAGTCAGCGCCGCTGGTCTCGCCGGATCGCCTCCCGTATCGCGAACGGACCTGATCCGATCCGACCACGAAAGGCTCTTGTCCGGCGGTTACCCGGCCGAAATGGCCCGGTCAGGCGAGATCGAAATCCAGGATTGCCATCTGGAAATTATACGAGAGGTCTTCGTCCTCGTCGTCGCGGAAGATCACCCCGATGAATTCGTCGCCGATGTAGACCTCGGCGGAATCATCCTTCTGCGGGCGTGCTTTCACCTGGATCGCCGGAAGCTTGAACGTCTTCTGCAGATACGCCTCTAGCTTGGTGATTTCTCTTGGTTCCAAGAGGTACCCCTTTTTGGTCTTGTCAGGATTGGTGTGCCGGCGGCGACTCCGCCGACGCTCGACGCCTGCGTTCTAACCGTTGTCGCCGCGCCCGTCGATCATCTGATCCATCGACAGTGCCGGTTCCGAGCACCCCGCCTTGCCGACGACCTTTGCCGGCACGCCGGCAACCGTCGATTTCGGCGGCACATCCTTGAGAACCACGGAGCCCGCGGCCACACGCGAGCACGCGCCCACCTCGATATTGCCGAGGATCTTGGCCCCTGCCCCGATCAGCACGCCGAAGCGCACCTTCGGATGGCGGTCGCCGGACTCCTTGCCGGTGCCGCCGAGCGTGACGTCGTGCAGCATCGACACGGCGTCCTCCACGACGGCGGTCTCGCCGATGACGATCGAGTGGGCATGGTCGATGAAGATGCCGCGCCCGATCCGGGCACCGGGATGGATGTCGATGCTGAACGCCGACGATACCCGGCTCTGCAGATAGGCGGCATAGTCCTGGCGGCCGGTCGTCCACAGCCAGTGGCCCAGCCGATAGGCCTGCAGCGCGTGGAAGCCCTTGAAGTAGAGCAGCGGCTCTATGTAGCGGTGGCAGGCTGGATCGCGTTCGTAGACGGCGGCGAGATCGGCCCGGAAGGCCTCGCCGATGCCCGGCTGGTCCTTCAGCGCCTCGCGGAACTCATGGGCGATGAACTGGCTGCCGAGCGCGTTGTGGTCGAGCCTGGAGGCGACGCGGAACGACACCGCCTCTTCCAGCGTATCGTGATTGAGCACCGTTTCCAGGACGAAGGCGGCGAGTGCCGGCTCGCGCTCCAGGATCTCTCCGGCTTCCTCGCGGATGCGCTGCCACACCGGATCGCACGTGGCGATCGGCAGTTTGCGCTCGAGCCTCTGTGATCCGCTAACCATGGCCACCTCCGCGGGCCTTCGACGGCCCCTGCTGTTTATATCGCTAACCTAGCATATGTGTTGCGGGTTACTAAAAAAGGAAGAGTGCGATCGTCAACGAATAGGTGCCCCGTGCCGAGCGCGGGGTCTGGAAAACCCGTCAAACGACAACCCGGACAGAGGCACCGGCGGATTTGTTGATTCAGAACATTCATTCGCTGAATCAGACTCTTAAGACGATGAATCGACGTCTCACCGGATGCCGCCAAGCGATTCTTCCGACTCGGGAATCCGGCCTCCGCCAACCCCGATTTCAACCGATTTCAGGCCGCTTCCAGCCGATCGAGGAAATCCAGGACGGCCCGGGCGAAGATATCGTTGCGGTCGCCGGCCACCATGTGCCCGGCGCCGCTGACGTCGGCATAGGCGGCGTGCGGCACCAGCGAGAGGAACTCCTTGGCATGCTCCTCGCCGACCAGCTCGCTCATCCGGCCGCGCACCAGCAGCGTGGGAACGGCGATCCGCGACGCGGCCGCGATCAGGGCGTCCTGGTCACCTTCGCCCCCGCCCGACACCGGCCTGGGACCGGACAGGAAGCGCGGGTCCCAGTGCCAGCGGTAGCGTCCGTCCGGGTCGAGGCGCAGGTTCTTCCGCAGCCCATCCAGCGAGCGCGGCCGCGGCCGGTGCGGCAGGTACTCGGCCACCGCGTCGGCAGCCTCCTCCAGGGTGCCGAATCCGGCCTCCATGCGCGCGCCCATGAACTGGAGAATTCCGGCGACGCCGTTCCGGTCCATCCGCGGCGTCACGTCGACGAGCACCAGCGCCGCCATCGGCGGGGCGCTGGCCTCGCCCGCGACCAGCAGCGAGCTCAGGCCGCCCAGCGAGGCGCCGATCGCCACCGGGGCCGTCCCGTATCGCTCGCCGACCTGACGGAACACGGCGCCGGCATCGTCGGCGAAGTCGCGAAAGCTGTAGTGCCCCGGCTCGCTGCGCGCGCTCTCGCCGTGGCCACGCTGGTCGACGGTGATCGCCCGCCAGCCGGACTGGGCGAGCTGCGCCGCCGTTCCGCCCCAGGAATGGCGCGTCTGGCCGCCGCCGTGCAGCAGCACCGCGACCGGTCCGTTCCCCTCGCCCCAGAGATCGGCCGCCAGCCGGTTGCCTTCCGCACCGGCAAAGGAAATCGGTTCGCTTTCGCGCATGCCCACGTCAGTGCCCTTCCGCCAGGAAGTCGACGACCGCGGCCTTGTGGCTCCTGTCCCCAACGGCCTTCATGTGGTCCCGGCCCTGGATATGGAACGCCCGGCCCTTCGGCATCATCGCCGCAAGCTCGTCCGGGTTGCCCGCGATGTCGTCGTCCGTTCCCACGGCCACCAGGACCGGCATCGGCAGGCCGGCCAGCAGTTCCGGAGTGATCCGCACCCGCGCGGAGCGGATGCAGGCGGCCAGCGCCTTCAGGTCGCTGCCGGTCTGCTCGGCGAAATAGCGGAAGGCCCGCCCCTTGGGATCGCTCACGTCGTCGAGCGACGCCGCTTCCAGCGCCTCGGCGATCGGTTCCGGCGCGCCGACGCCACGCACCATGCCGACGCCCAGTCCGCCGAAGACGGCGCGGCTGACGCGTTCGGGGTGGTTGATCGCCAGGAACGCCGTGATCCGCGCGCCCATCGAGTAGCCGACGACGGCAGCCGTCTTGATGCCCAGATGCGCGAGCAGCCGGTAGGCGTCCTCCGCCATGATCGGCGCGCCGTAGTCGGCGAGGTCATGGAGCTTCTCGCTCCTGCCGTGGCCGCGGTTGTCGATGGCGATCACCCGGTGGCCGGCCTTCTTCAGGATGTCGACCCAGCCCGTATCGACCCAGTTGGCCCTGATATTGGACGCAAAGCCGTGGATCAGCAGGACCGGCGATCCCTCGCCCTCGTCGATATAGGCGATATCGACGCCGTTCGAGTCGAAATGGTGGGTGTCCATGGTTCGCTTTCGCTGAAACGCCTTCGCTTTGCTGAACGGCCTTTTTAGCTTCCGTTGACGCGAAGGGAAACCGGAAATTACCGGGGGCAACCACTAGGAAGCGGCCGCCTATGTCGCTATGGTCCGCTTCGCCGCGCAGGCGCCGCGTAGGCAGGGCGCTGCAATTGCAAATCGCCGTGAATGCAAATCGAGGACGATCCGGATGGCCGACCACGTGATACCGCACTTCCACAACGCCGGCGGCGTGTCCAGCATCCGCATCGGCGCCCGCGAGTTCCAGTGCATCGGCGCGCTGCCGCCCTTCGACCATCCCCATGTCTATCTCGACATGGGCGACGAGGACGAGATCGTCTGCCCCTATTGCTCGACGCACTACAAGCACGACCCCGCGCTCAAGCCCGCCGAGTCGGTGCCGGCGGAAAGCGCCTGGCGCGCCGACGCGGCCTGAGCCGGCCGCCCGAAAACCGCCTGCCATGGCCGCCGACCGCCATATCGCCGTCGCCGGCGGCGGCATCGCCGGGCTGACCACGGCCCTGGCGATCGCCGGCCCGGATACAAACGGCCCTACCCGCGTCCCGACACGCGTCACCATCTACGAGCAGGCCACCCGGCTGGAAGAGGTCGGCGCCGGCCTGCAGGTCTCCCCCAACGCCTGGCGCGTCCTCGACGCCCTCGGCGTCGCCGAGGCCATCCTGCCGCGCTCGGTCGCCCCCGAGGCCATCCTGATGCGCCGCGGCCGCGACGGCCGGGTGATCGCGCGGATCCCGCTCGGCGACACCGCCACCGCCCGCTGGGGCGCGCCCTACCGCGTCGTCCATCGCGCCGACCTGCAGGCCGCCCTCGTCGCCGCGATCGACGCCAATCCGAACATCGACATCCGGCTGTCGTCGCACCTCGAGGGCTTCCGCATCGGCAAAGCCGACGTCGCCCTACATTTCGCCGACGGAGCCGACGCCCGGGCCGACGCCGGCGCCGACGCTGATACCGACATTCGCGCCGACGGGCTGATCGGCGCCGACGGGCTGTGGTCCGCCGTCCGCCGCCAGGTCTCCGGCGAGGCCGATCCGGTCTATTCCGGCAAGGTTGCCTGGCGCGCCACCGTTCCCGCCGACGCGGTTCCCGCCGGTATAAATCCCTGGGAAACCGGGCTCTGGCTCGGCCGCGACGCCCACCTCGTCCACTACGGTGTGCGCGGCGGCGCCGAGGTCAACGTGGTCGCGATCTTCGCCGACGACTGGACCGAGCCGGGCTGGAGCGCACCGGGAAAGCGTGAGGATGTTCTGTGCCGTTACGCCCGCTGGCACCGTCTAGCCCGCGCGCTCGTCGAGGCCCCGGACCACTGGGTCAAATGGGCGCTGGCCGACCGCGAGCCGCTGTCGCGCTGGGGGCTGGGGCCGGTGACCCTGGCCGGCGACGCCGCCCATCCGATGCTGCCGTTCATGGCCCAGGGCGCGGCGATGGGCATCGAGGACGGCTGGGTACTGGGACAGGTTCTGGCCGATGGCTACGACGTCCCCCAGGCCTTCCGCCTCTACGAGAACCGCCGCATGCGCCGCACCGCCCGCGTGCAGAAGGACGCCCGCTCCAACGGCGAAATCTACCATCTCGGCGGCATCGCTGCCGCCGGCCGCGACGCCGCGCTGGGCCTGCTGGGCCCGCAGCGCCTGCTCGCCCGCTTCGACTGGCTCTACGGCTGGGGGCGGACGGCGGGCGCCTAGCCTCCCGCCGCGCGGACGAACCGCCTACTCGATCAGCAGGCTGTCGTCGTCGATATCCTGCCCGCGCACCTTGCGGAACATGTGGATCAGGTCCTCGACATCGAGGCTCGCCCGCTCATCGCCGGCCACGTCGAGGATGATCTTGCCCTCGTGCAGCATCACCGTGCGATCGCCGAGATCGAGCGCCTGGCGCATCGAATGCGTCACCATCAGCGTGGCGACCTTGCGCTCGCCGACCACGCGGCGGGTGAGATCGAGCACGAACTCCGCCATCGCCGGGTCGAGCGCGGCGGTATGCTCGTCCAGCAGCAGCACGTCGGCATCCGACAGCGTCGCCATGACCAGCGCCAATGCCTGCCGCTGGCCGCCGGACAACAGCGCCATCTGGTCGTCCAGCCGGTTTTCCAGGCCCAGGCCGAGTTCGGCCAGCCGCTGCCGGAACAGGTCGCGGCGGCTCCGGGAGATGGCGAGGCCGAGCCCCCGCCGCCTGCCGCGCGCGGCGGCGATCGCCAGGTTTTCCTCGATCGTCAGCCGACCACAGCTTCCCGCCAGCGGGTCCTGGAAGACGCGCGCGACCTTGGCGGCGCGGATCGCCGTCGGCAGCCGCGAGACGTCCTGACCGCCGATCTCGATCTTGCCGGTTTCCGGCAGCACATCGCCGGCGATTGCCGCCAGAAGCGTCGACTTGCCGGCGCCGTTAGAGCCGATCACCGAGACGAACTGGTGATCGGGAACCGTAAGATCGACGCCGCGAAGCGCCCGCTTCTCCAGCGGCGTTCCCTTGCCGAAGATGATGTCGAGGCCAGTGACGCGGATCATGTCTCGACCTTTCGGCCGCGCAGGCGCGGCAGGATCAATGCCACGGCGACCAGCAGCGCGGTGACCAGATTGAGATCGGAGGCCTTCAGGCCGATGGCATCGGCCCCCAGCGCGAACTGGATGGCGATGCGGTAGAGCACCGACCCGACGATACAGCCGATCAGGGCCCACATGATGGTGCGCGGGCGGAACAGGGTCTCGCCGACGATCACCGCGGCCAGCCCCACCACGATCGTGCCGATGCCCGTCGTCACGTCGGCGAAGCCGTTGGTCTGCGCGAACAGCGCACCGGCCAGGCCCACGAGACCGTTGGCGAGCGCCATGCCCACATAGATATGCACGCTCGTGCGCACGCCCTGCGCGCGCGCCATCTTCGGGTTGACGCCGGTCGCCCGCATGGCAAGGCCGAAGTCGGACGCCAGGAACCGCGCGACCAGGAAGGCAACGATAACGACCAGGACAAGGATCACGAGCGGCCGGACGTAATGATCCGGCATCCCCAGGCCGTAGAACGGCGACAGCACCGTTTCCTGATTGATGAGCGCCACGTTCGGCCGTCCCATGATCCGCAGGTTTATCGAGAACAGCGCGATCATGGTGAGGATCGAGGCGAGCAGATGCAGGATGCCGAAGCGCTGGTTCAGGAACGCGGTGACGAGGCCGGCGAGCGCGCCGGCGAGGATCGCGGCCAGACAGCCCGTCCAGGGATCGATGCCGCTGGTGATCATCACGGCGGCGACCGCCGCCCCCAGCGGAAACGAGCCGTCGACCGTCAGATCGGGAAAATCGAGCACCCGGAACGCGAGAAGCACGCCTATGGCGACGAAGGCATAGACAAGCCCGATCTCGACGGCGCCGAGGAATGCGATCTCGCTCATGCGGGAATACTATCCGTGAAAACGGTCCGGCCGCGAGGCGGCCGGACCAAAATGCGTCACTGTACGACCGTGTTGGCGCGGCTGACGACCGCGTCGGGAATGGTCACGCCCATCTTCTTCGCGGCCCCGGGATTGACCACCAGATTGGTCCCCTGGGCCTGCATGACCGGGATCGAACCGGGCTTCGCGCCATCGAGCACCTTGGCAACGATCGTCGCCGTCTGGAGACCGATGTCGTAGTAGTTGAAGCCGATCGCCGCGATCGCGCCGCGGGGTACCGAGTCCGTGTCGCCGGCATACAGCGGGATGCCGTTCTGCTCGGCCACCTGCACGGCGGCCTCGAGCGCGGAAACCACCGTGTTGTCGGTCGGGATGTACATCACATCCGCCTTGCCGACCAGCGAGCGGGCCGCCTGCTGGACGTCGGCGGTCTTGGTGGCGCTCGCCTCGACGATCTCGTATCCGGCCGGCCCGCCAAGCTCCTTGAGCTTCTCGACCAGCGCGACCGAGTTCGCCTCGCCCGGATTGAAGATGATACCGATGCGCTTGGCGTCGGGGCTGATCTCCTTGATCAGGGCGAGGTGGTCGGCAAGCGGAGACAGGTCGGAAACGCCAGTGACGTTGCCGCCGGGCATCGCCGCGTCCGTGACGAGTTCGGCGCCGACCGGATCGGTGACGGCGGTGAACACCACCGGGATATCCTTGGTGGCGGCGACGACGGCCTGGGCCGACGGCGTCGAGATCGGCACGATCACGGTCGGGGCATCACCGACGAACTTGCGGGCGATCTGGGCGGCGGTCGCCGGATTGCCCTGCGCGGACTCGTAGACGAACGTCAGGTTGTCGCCGACCTTGTAGCCGGCATCAGCCAGACCGTCGCGAATGCCGTCGCGGGCGGCATCAAGAGCAGGATGCTCGACGATGGCCGTCACCGCCACGGTGACCTCCGCAGCCTTCGCCGGAACGGCGAGAAGGCCGATTGCCGCAGCCGCGGCGAAATATTTCAACATGCCTGTCCTCCCATTATGCGGTCGATCAGCGGACCCACATCCGCCTGTCCCTCGTATGTGTCGAACACCGCCGCGCCGCGGAAGTCAACTGCCGCATGCGCGGCCGGGCCGTTCCGTTCGCTGCGAACCGAAAGAACTGAAACCAAACTGAAACCCCGCGGAAATTGATTTGCGATGTATTTCAATTTAACAGAACTCCCTGTTTGCTGAAATTAACGAGCAACGCTCGATCCGGCAAATATCACAACCCAACAGGCATTTTCGCGCGGGATATATTCAGAAACACAAGAAATAGCGCGAGATTCACTTCAACGACCAAGGAGATCGATATGAGGCCCACGCCACTTCAGTCGGGAAAATTCATCATTGCCGCTGGCATCGCTACCGCCCTTCTCACGGCCGCCGGTACCGGCCCGGCAGCAGCGGCCCAAAACGATGGCAAGGGCTCCAGCGCACCGCTCATCGAGTCGGCCGCTGCGGAGAAAGCGACCTACGGCAAGAAGCGGGTCATGCAGCTAACGGCCGTCGATTTCTCGCCGGTCGGGACCGGCGCCGAAT
Source organism: Microbaculum marinisediminis (assembly GCF_025397915.1). Lineage (NCBI taxonomy): Bacteria > Pseudomonadati > Pseudomonadota > Alphaproteobacteria > Hyphomicrobiales > Tepidamorphaceae > Microbaculum > Microbaculum marinisediminis. The sequence goes on along the minus strand of NZ_JALIDZ010000005.1, from coordinate 437,178 downwards.
ACAAGTACTGTGGCGACGGCGGCGTTTGCGCCACGGCCGGCTCCGAATACTTCAATGCCGGCCTGCGCCTGCCGGCAGGCACCAAGATCCTGAAGATTATCGTTTACGTGAACCCGAACGGATCGTCCATCGACGCGTCCTTTACGCGCTACAAACCGACGGTTCCCACCTATCAGATCATCAAGGAGACCTCCTCGTCCTCCGGAACGGCGGTAGAGACCGTCCCCATCAAAGCGGTGCACGTTCTGCAGAAGGGCTGGAACTATCGCATCGACAACATCCGCCTGTCGGCCGGCCAGGCGACCTTGTACGGCGCAAAGGTGATCTACCGCGAGCGCGAGACGAACTAGCCGCCCGCCCTTCGGCCCCGGTTCGTCGGCATAGTCGACGGATCGGGCCCCTGGCCCCTCACCCCCGCCAGAATTCCGGATCGAGCATCACGATCAGCGTGAAGAGCTCCAGCCGGCCGAGCAGCATCGCCGCCGTCAGCACCCATTTGGCCGGGTCCGGAACCGTCGTGAAGTTGCCGGCAGGTCCCACGATGGGGCCGAGACCGGGACCGACGTTGCCGATGGCGGTGGCCGCCGACGAGATCGCGGTGACGAAATCGAGCCCGGTCATCGCCAACAGCAGGGTGAAGAGTGCGGCGGTGCCGATATAGACGGCCAGAAACGCCAGGACGGACGCGGGAACGTCCTCAGGCAACCGGCGACCGCCGAACCGCAACGTCACCAGGCGGCTTGGCCGCACCAGCCGCTGGACATGGGCTTTCACCGTCGCCCACAAAACCTGAAACCGGTAGATCTTGATGCCCCCGGCCGTCGACCCGGTGCAGCCGCCGACGAAGGTCAGCAGGAAGAACAATGCGACCGCCGGCGCGCCCCACTGCAGGTAATCGGTGGTCGCATACCCGGTCGTCGTGACGATCGAGACGACATGGAAGGCGGCCAGCCGGACCCCATCGGATACCGCCATGCCCTGCGACCGCGCGACCCAGACGCCGAGCACCAGGCTGATCGCGACGACCAGCGTCATCAGCACGCGGACCTGTGGATCGCGCCAGAGGCTGAAGGACTCGCGCTTGAGCATCGTGATGTAGGCGACGAACGGAAATGCGCCGGCGAGCATGAAGAAAACGGCGAACCATTCGATCTGCGCCGATCGGAAATGGCCCATCGACGCGTCGTAGTTGGCGAAGCCGCCCGTCGAAAGCGTGGTCATCGCGTGGCAGACCGCATCGAACGGCGGCATGCCGGCGATCATGTAGGACACGGCGCAGGCGACGGTCAGCCCGACATAGACCGAGACGATGTAGCCGACGAGCTCGACCGGGCGCGGCACGATCTTCTCCGACCGGTCGGAGCTTTCGGTGTGGAACAGCTGCATGCCGCCGACCCGGAGAAACGGCAGGATGATGATCGCCATGACGACGATGCCGACGCCGCCGATCCATTGCAAAAGCGCGCGCCACAGCAACAGGCCCGGCGGCAGATGGTCGAGGCCGACGATGACGGTCGATCCCGTCGTCGTGAACCCGGAAACCGCCTCGAACAGGGCATCGTCGAAATCGAGCCCCAGCGCCAGAAACGGCAGTGCCGAGAAGGCCGACAGCGCGACCCACACGGTCGCCGTCATCAGAAACGCCTGCCGGACGGTCATGCGCATCGTGTCCGGCCGCCGCGTCGCCAGCGCCATCAGCGTGCCGAGCGTCCAGGTCAAAAGCGCGGCGGCGGCGAAGATCTGCCAGTCCGGATTGTCGGCGGCCACATCGACGATGGCGGGCAGCAGCATGGCAAGCCCCAGCCCCGCCGTCAGCAGGCCCGTAACGTGGAGAACCGGAAGCAGGAAGATCACGCGGGAGCTCTCATGATGCAGCGGTCCGACGACGCCGTCCCCCAATGGGCCTCCACGAATGGCCGCCCCACTGGTAGATCGCGGGACCGCCGACTCAGTCCCCGCATCCGCGCCGGTCGGCGATAAAATACCGGCACGCCCGGCCGGTGTCGAACCCGCAAGTCACCCGCGGAATCACCCGCCCTCCCCGCCCCTCTGGCTTCGCGTGTTTCCGGCGCAAGGCGCCACGGGTGCAACGAACCACCCGTAAAACTATAGCTTGCATATTATAATATACACTCGTATAAGTTGGCTAAGGAGACAGCAAAGTCTCAAGGTCGGCTTGGACCGAGAACGCGGGGGAGGATGAGCATGGCTGAACAGCGCGCGACCACCGACGACAAGAAGGCCGACGCTCTCAAGAAGTCCCTATCCGAATGCATCGCGCAGGGAGAGGCCGCCCTCTCGGAACGGCCCGACGACCCGTGCCTTGCCTGTGTCCTGATCGCGCTGAAGGACGCGGACGTTCAGGACCACTTCGTCAAGCACCTGTTGGACAACGAGGCGTTCACGCGGGCCTATTGCCTTGGCGGGGTTTCGATTCCGGAAGTTCAGCGCGTCGTTTTCGAATTCACCTGCGTGCTTCCGAAGATCTGTCTGTTTCCCATGCGCTTCATGGTGACCGTGAACGTCATCACCGGGAAGGTCGAGGAGATCGCCGATCCGGCACCGACCTTCGTTCCCGTCAGCGAACAGATGCCCGGGGTGGCGTTCCAGCTGCCTTGAGGGCCGACGAACCGGACCACCGGTTGCATCGGCGTGATTGATCGGGATGGCCGGGGGCCATTTTGAACGGCACCGGCGCCTGACCACCCGGCTTGATTGTAGGACCCCATCAGAAGGAGTGTGGCGATGTTTGGACTTGGACAAATGGCGACGATGACTCCGGGCCTGGCGACGATGACCCCCGGCCTTGCCGGCCTTACCGGACTGGCGGGGCTCGCGGGCCTGGCCGGGCTGGCGACCATGACGCCCGGTCTTGCCGGGCTGGCGACCATGACACCGGGTCTGGCCGGCCTCACGACAGCAACGCCGGGCCTCGCCGGCCTCGCAACGATGACCCCGGGGCTCGCCACAATGACGCCCGGTCTGGCCGGACTCGCGACCGCGACTCCCGGTCTCGCCGGTCTCGCCGGTCTGGCGACCATGACTCCGGGCCTGGCTGGCCTCACGACAGCAACGCCGGGCCTTGCCGGCCTCGGGACGATGACGCCCGGATTGGCGGGGCTCGCGACCGCGACGCCGGGTCTCGCCGGTCTTGCGACCATGACGCCGGGCCTCGGCGGCCTCACGGGCCAGGTCGTGCGCGTCGCCGTGCCGAGCCTGGCCGGGCCGGTCTTCATGGACGTCGTGAAGTAGGTTCTTCCCGTCCACGGCTTCTCCCGCGGCACCGCCGCGGCTCACCTGGCGGGCTGGTGCCCGGGAGAGGTTGTGGCACGCATCAGACCGGGAAATCCGCACTCGAAGAGGACGCATCGACGATGGACGACGGCGGTTTCGCACAACTGGAAAAGGTGCTGGTCCGGGCCTGCTTCGACGCGCGTTTCACCCAGGACCTGCTGGACCAGGGCGAGACCGCGGCCGAGCGCTATGGCTTCGACGAACGCGAAGGCCGGGTGCTCACGCTGCTGCTGCAGGACGGCGGCGAAGGGCTGTTCGCGCTGTTCAACGTCGTTCGCGCGGTCCTCGAGACGCGGATGCTCCTGGGCGCGACGTGGCAGGCGCCCGTTACCGGCAGCAGCGGCGCGGAAGACCATCAGGCGATGGGACAGATCGCGCGGCACGCCGGCTGAAAGCCCCGTCGAGACCCGGCGAATTGGGAGCGGCCCAATTGGGAGCGGGCAAATTGGGAGCGACAGGGCGTAATGCCCGCGCCTGTACGGAGCGAGCGATGTATTCCTTGGGGGTGAACCTGTCGCATGATCGCGCCGCCTGCCTCGTCGGCAGCGACGGGTCGGTCGTCGCCATCGCCGAGGAGCGCCTGGACCGCGAAAAGCATTCCTGTCCGGTTGATCCGCTCGGCCGGATCTTCACGTCGATGCCGCTACGCAGCATCGACTACTGCTGCCGGGCGGCTGGGATCGACGTCGAGGACCTGGACGCCGTCGTGTTCACGAACGCGGTCGTCGCCGGGCCCGACAGCCTGCGCAACCTCACCGTCTCCGATTGCGTGCTGCAGGCCCCGTTCTCGCCCCACAGCCGGCTCTACACGATCAAACACCATCTGGCGCACGGCCTCAGCGCCTTCGCCCCGTCCGGCTTTGACGAGACGGCGGTCCTGGTGGTCGACAAGGGCGGCAGCGTCGCCGGCCAGCATCGCCTGTCCGACGGCACGTCGGTGCCGCTTCTGGAGCGCGCCACCATCTTCGACGGCCGCGACGGCACGCTCGTGCCGGTGCTGAAGGTCACCGACCGGCCCGCACGGCTCTACGAGAACTGCAACTCCATCGGCGCGCTCTACGAGATGGCGACGCTGTGGCTCGGCTGCACGCCCTTCGACGCCGGCAAGACCATGGGGCTGGCGCCCTACGGGTCGCTGGAACACCTGCCGACCCTGCGGCGCTTCTACAGCCTCACCGACGCCGGTTACCAGATCAGCCCGGCGATCCAGACCGTCGGCCTCGACCTCAACCCGGGCTTCTACGCGCACCGCTTCGGCCCGCCGAACGCCAATTCCGAGAACCCGTCTCCCGAATATGCCGCCGTCGCCCGCGCCGCCCAGGAGGCGGTCGAGGAGATCATGGTTCACCTGGCGCGGCTCGCCGTCCGCCTGACCGGCCGACGCAAGCTGGCGATCGCCGGCGGCGTCGGGCTCAACTGCGTCGCCAACAGCCGCATCCGCCGCGAGGTCGACCTCGACGATATCTTCGTCCAGCCCGCGGCCACCGACGACGGCACCGCGATCGGCGCCGCCTTCTACGGGCTTGGCGCCCTCGGCGGCCGCTGGCCTGGAGGAAATAGGGGGGCCGGCGGAAAAGGGGGCCCCAAAAAAAACGGGAACGACGGACGGAAACGGTGGCCGGGCGCGCTCGGCCGGCCCTATTCGCGAACCGAGATCGAACAGGCGATCGCCGCCCGCCCCGGCCTCGCCTCGTCCTACCGGATCATCGATGACGCCGATCTCGGCCAGGTCGCCAGGGCGCTCGACGCCGGCCGCCTGATCGCCTGGTTCACCGGCGGCTCCGAGTTCGGCCCGCGGGCGCTCGGGCATCGCAGCCTGCTGGCCGATCCGCGCAAGCCCGGCCTGCGCTCGCACCTCAACGCAAACGTCAAGAAGCGCGAGCAGTACCGGCCCTACGCGGCCAGCATAACCGTCGACCGGGCCCGGGATTTCTTCCACATAGAACACGAAGAGCCGTACATGATATTCATCCACGAGATGAAGAAGGACTTCGTTTCGGCCTTCCCCAGCATCGCCCACGTCGACAACACCTGCCGCCTGCACACGGTCACGAAGGACCAGAACGAGCCGTTCCACGCCCTTCTGTCGGCCTTTGGACGGATCAGCGGCGTGCCGATGCTGCTCAACACCTCCCTGAACGGAAAATCCGAACCGATCGTCGAGACGCCGGACCACGCGCTGGATGCGCTGATCCGCCTCGATCTGGACGGTTTGTACCTGGACGGCGTCTTTCTGGAGAAGAGGCGCCGGTACTGAACGCTGGCCGAAGAGGTGACGCGATGGCGGGCTTTGTGCGGGTCCTGGACGACTTCTATCCCCATCCGCTGCGGGTACGGGAGTTCGCCACGAAGCTGGAGTACGCGGAGAACACCGCCGAGGCGGAGAAGCTCTACTACAAGGGCTACCTGTCCACCGCCGACCATCCCTTCGCCGAGGCCGGCCTGGAGCTGCTCGCCCGGCGGCTCGGTCGGGTGCTGCGCCGCAACGCCCCGATCGGCGAGTTCCGGCTGATCTTCGAGACCGAAGGCGCGCCCGCCGATGGCTTCCGCAAGACCTGGATCCATTTCGACTCCAGCGTCAGCCAGTACTCCGGCATCGTCTACCTGAACCCGGACGCCCAGTGCCAGGGCGGAACGGCCTTCTATCGCCACCGCGAACTCGGCTGGGATCACATGCCCAACGTCGCCTCGCCGGAGATGGCGGAGGCCTGCCAGCGCTACGGCAAGACCGTCCCCGAGTTCCTGTCGATGATCACGGATGACGGGTTCGAGATCGACAGCAAGTGGCGGGAACTCTCCGTCGTTCCGATGCGCTTCAACCGCTGCCTGGTGTTCGACAGCCGGCTGTTCCACGCCCGTCTGGGCGGGTTCGGAGCGCGCCAGACCGATGGCCGTCTGACCCAGAACTTCTTCTTCGACGTCGTCATGTGAACCGACGGCGCGCCGCCGTCGGCCGAACGGAAGGGGATCACGCCATGACCGATAATCCATTTGCCCGGCGGATCGACGCCATCCTCACCGACGAGGCCCGCCTCTTCGCAAGTACGGTTCCGTACGCCCAGCACCTGTCGCGCGAGGACGAAGCCCTCGACGAGGCCTACTACGTGCGCCATCGCATCGAGACCGTGCATCGCATCCGCGGCACGGCGGCAACCGATGCGCTCGCGCTGTGCGCCATGGCGCGCGAGGACTACCGCGCGGCCCGGCTCTGGGGCGAGTACATCGAGGAGGAGATGAACCACGACAAGCTCTATCTCGCCGACCTGGAGCAGCACGGGATCGATGAAGCGCAGGTGGTGTCCACCCAGCCGCTGGCCGCGACGGTCGACCTGATCCGCACGATCGAGCAGAACGTCCTGCGGATCGGATCACTGCCTGCGGTCGCCTATTCGGTCTTCGCCGAATGGAACTCGGAACGGGCCTCGCCGCTCGCCGTCGCGCGCGCCGCCAGCGCGTTTTCCGAGCGGCACGTCAAGGGCGCGCGCGCACACATCAAGATCGACGAGCGCGACGACCACTACGACATGATGCTGGAGGTCGCCGGCCGCGTGCTGCGCGCACGTGGCTATCCCTTCGAGGTGATGGAACAGGCGCTGCGCACCGTCGGCACGCTGCTGCGGGCGTATTTCGCGGAACTCTACTGGGTCACGCGGGACCCCGCCCGGTCCAATCTGTCCGGACAGGCACGACATCATCCGGCAAGCCACCGGACGGCGTGATGCGCCTGCCCCGGTTCGATCCCTTTACCGACGCCTTTCGCGCGGCCCCCGACGCCGCCTACAGCGCCTATCGCCGCGCGGCGGCGGTCCATTGGGGCAAGTCGCCGGCGACGCGGGCGCGCGGCGCCTGGTACGTGTTCGACACGGACCTGGTGCGGCACGTGCTGCGCGATCCCGCGTTCGGGCGGGAGACCCACCGGGGCAAGCAAACGGGCAAGAGCACGGCAAGGGATATCGGGCGCGGTCCGGTCGCCGCACCGCCCCTGTCCTCGGTGATCGACAATTGGGTGATGTTCCGCGATCCGCCGGTACACACGCGACTGCGATCGGTGCTGTCGGAGGCGCTGCGGCGCGAGCGGGTCGAGACCTGGCGCACCGATTGCCGGCGGCTGGCGGACGACCATGCGGCCGCCGCCGGCGCGATGCCCGTGTTCGACCTCGTCTCCGACTACGCCGTCCCCTACGCCGCGGCCGTGATAGGGCTGGTCGTAGGTCTCCCCGCCACCGACGGCCGGTGCCTCGCCGAAACGGCCGCCCCGATCTCCCGGTTGCTCGACTTTCATCCCGCCCCGGGTGTCCAGCCTGCCGCCGCGAGCGCGATTCAGACGATGACGCGCTACCTGACGGACCGCTGGGAACAGTCGGACGGCGCGGCGAGCGCCACCCTGCTGTCCGCCCTCAGGGCTGCCACCAGCGAAGGGCGTTGCTCCATCCGGGAAGCGATCCATTCCCTGATCCTGCTGGTTGCGACCGGCCAGGCGACGCTGGGAAACCTCGTGATCAACGCCGCGAGCTGCCTGCTGATGCATCCCGATCAGTTGGCCGCACTCGCGGCGGACCAAGCGACGCCGGAGCGCGCGATCGAGGAAACGCTCAGATTCGAGTCGCCGGTGCAGTTCGCGGGCCGGGTGGTCCTGGACGAGACCCGGGTCGGTGGCCACCGGTTCAACCGCGGCGATCTCGTGCTCTGCGCCCTCGGCGCGGTCAACCGCGATCCCGCAGCCACCGACGACGCCGACGTCTTCCGCCTGGACCGGGACCGCTTTCGGCATCAATCCTTCGGCGGCGGCATCCACGCCTGCGTCGGCGTCAACCTGGCCCGCATGGCCGGCGCGGAGGCCATCCGGGCGCTCGCGCCGATCCTCGCGAACCGCACCGCGGCATGGCCGCAGCGACCGTGGCGCGAGCTGGCCCTGTTCCGGGCCAGGACCCGGCTGGACCTTCACCGGCCGTGCGCCGCCGCCTCGCGATTGCCCGCCATGTGCCCGGCGCACGACCAAGAACCGGAGCGATCCGCATGACGCCGCTCGATAGACGACGGCCGCGACCGATGCCAACCGGACGCGTCCGCTTCCGCCCCGCCGCGCCACAAACCGAGGTGATGGATGTCCAGCCGCCGCCGGGCCGTTTCGACCCGATCGCCATCCGGTTTCCTCGGCCGGATGCGGGGGCCGGCGTCGTGCATGTCGGGGCCCATACCGGCGAGGAACTCGAGCTCTACATCGCATCCGGATTCCGCAAGATCCTGTTGGTCGAGGCAAACCCGGCGGTGATCCCGCGACTGTCCATGCACGCCTGGTTCTGGCGGGCGTGGTTGGAACGCCTGACCGACCAGTGGGGCGTCACCGCCCCCGATATCCGGGTGCTGCATGCCGCCGCAAGCGACGAAGCGGGAATACGGCCGTTCTTCGTCAGCCCGTTCCCGGTGCTGTCGTCCCTGCTCGAACCGCTGACCGGCGCCTTCGGCACGCCGACTGCCAGACTGGTCCCGTCGGCGCGTGTCGACGATCTGGTGGCCCAGGTCGGATGGGCGCATGCCGATGTCGGTCTCGTGGTGATCGATGCGCAAGGCGCGGAAATGGTCGTCTTGCGCGGCGCCGCCGAAACCCTTCGCAACGCGCACGGGGTGGTCGCCGAGGTGAACTTCCATGTCCGCTATCGACATCAGGCCCCGCCGCACACGGTGATCGGGCACCTGACCGGGCTCGGGTTCACGCGCGCCGAGGTCATCGATCGCGACGACACGGTGGGTCGGGTCACGGTTTTGTTTGAAAGAGATCCGGCCGCGACACCGCCGCCAGAAGAAATTCCGGCGCCCGAAGAGACGCCGGCGCCGACCCAATAGGCGCCCGGCCACCCACACGACGCGACGGAAGCGAGCGCCGCCCCGTCCGGAGTCGGGGACACGCCGGAGACAAAAGTCCACGCTTTTCGGAGATACTGGTGCGGGCGGGGGGACTCGAACCCCCACGGGCATTGCTGCCCTACGGATTTTCATACCAGCTACGGCTTTCGCCGCCCCGCCCTGCACACAGCACCGCGGCGGGTTTGTGGTCTGGACTATCCCTTCACCCTACGCCCGTCCCGGCGCTTAGGTGCTGCCCGTCTAGTCTCTACACCTTCCCGCTGGAACAACCGTTCCCACGGGCTTGGCTCGGGATCGCCATCTGACAGGTTTCCCCGAATTTGAGCAGTTCTGCATTCCGGGTTTCCCCGGAAGCACTCAAGTCTCGTTCAAGTCCGTTGCGTCTACCAATTCCGCCACGCCCGCGTGACCGGCCTATCTATAGCGTCGCGAAAACCGCGCGCCAAGGAACCTCGCGCCCTGTCGAAACCGTCTCTCGCCGCGGCCGCAAACGGGCAGCCGGTCAGGGATTCGCGTCGGAGCGATTCGATTTGAGGTCGGCGGCGTGCTCGACCCAGCGGATCAGCGTGAGGATGGCCATCCCGAATCCGGTTGCGACCACGGCGACGAAGAAGGCGCCGATGCCGCAGGCGAGCCCCACCGCGCCGGCCAGCCACATCGCCGCACCGGTCGTCAGCCCCTGGATACCGTGATTGCCGCGGATGATCGTGCCCGCCGCCAGAAACGCGACACCCGCCGTCACCGCCTCGATTATCCGCACGGGGTCCGGGTTGGTGACGCCTTCGGCCTTTGCGCTTTCGACGATCTCGAAGGCGAGGATGGCGAAGGTGGCCGCGGCCAGCGACACCAGCATGTGGGTGCGCAGCCCGGCCGGAACGTTCCGGTATTCGCGGTCGAGGCCGATAATCAGCCCGAAGACGGCCGCCGCGGCGAGCCGGATGATGACTGCCGAGATGCCCAGGTTAGCGCTGTAGAAGGCTGACAGGCTCTCGATCATGGGTCTCCGTTCAGCGGTTCGGCGGCTCCGCGATCGGCGGCTGGAACGCGAGGCCGGTGTCCCACGGGAAGTAGATCCAGGTATCCTGGCTCACTTCGGTGATGAAGGTATCAACCATCGGGCGGCCCATTGGTTTCGCGTAGACGGTGGCGAAATGCGCTTTCGGCAGGATGTTGCGCACGATCTTCGCCGTTTTCCCGGTATCCACCAGGTCGTCGACGATCAGTACGGCCGAGCCGTCGCCGCCGTCGAGCCCCACCACCTGCGGGCTCACCTCCTTGATCACCTGGAGGTCACCCTGCGTCTTGTAGTCATGGTAGGAGGCGACGCCGATCGTCTCGATGACGCGGATGTTCAGCTCGCGCGCGACGATCGCCGAGGGCACCAGCCCGCCGCGCGTGACGCAGACGATCGCCTGCCACGTGCCGATCCCCGCCAGCCGCCAGGCCAGCGCCCGCGCGTCGCGGTGGAACTGGTCCCAGGAGACCGGGAATGCCTTGTCCGCTGGCCCCGACATGGTGTTGTCCTTTCTAGTCCTCGATCTCTGCTTGCAGCCGGGCGACCAGCGCCTCGACATCGGCCTGCGCCGCCGCCATCAGCGCGGCATCGCGCGAGCGCACGACCAGCGCCGTGGTGAACCGCTTGCCGTCGAAACGCGGGTAGCTGCCGATCATCACGCCGGGATGGGCCGTCTGGATCTCGGTGAGCGGCCCGCCGACATCGCCCTCCTTCAGGCCCCGTCCCTCGACCGTCACCGACAGCATCTTCTGTCCGGTCTTCAGCGTCGGCGCGATTGCGTCCAGCATCGCCTGCATCACCGAGGGGATGCCGGCCATCACGTGGACGTTGCCGATCCGCCAGCCCGGCGCCTTCGACACCGCGTTCTCGATCAGCTCGGCCCCTTCCGGCATCCGCGCCATCCTCAGCCGCGCTTCGTTGAGGCGGTCGCCGAGATAGGCGGTCAGGATCTCGACCGCGCGGGGATGGTGGATGACCGGCAGCCCGAACGCGTGGGCGACGCCGTCGGCGGTGATGTCGTCGTGGGTCGGGCCGATGCCGCCGGTCGTGAACACGTAGGTGTACCGCGCCCGCAGCGCGTTGACCGCGTCGGCGATCTCCTCGACCACGTCCGGCACCACCCGCGCCTCGCGCAGGTCGACGCCGATATTGGTGAGGTACTCGGCGATATAGCCGATGTTCCTGTCCTTGGTGCGTCCGGACAGGATCTCGTCGCCGATCACCAGAACGGCGGCCGTCACCGGCTCGCCGCCACTCTCAGTGCGCCCGTCGCTCATGCTCTCACCCGCGCCAAGTCATGGTGGCGGCTGATCTAGCCCAGCGCTCTCGTCTGCTCAAGTGGACAGCTCAAGTTGACGGTGGCCCTTGCCTTGGCGGCGGCGACGCGGCATAGCCCTATCATGCGATTTTCCTCCCCCCTCGTCCGCGGCCGCCTGGTGCGCCGCTACAAGCGCTTCCTCGCCGACATCGAACTGGACGGCGGCGAGGTCGTCACCGCCCATTGCGCCAATCCCGGCTCGATGCTGGGCCTCAAGGATCCCGGCATCGCCGCCTGGCTGTCGAAATCCGACAATCCCAACCGCAAGCTCGCCTGGTCGCTGGAGATCGTCGAGGTCGACGCCGGCCACGGGCCGGCGCTGGTCGGCATCAATACCGGCCACCCCAACCGCCTCGTCGAAGAGGCGATCGCGGCCGGCGCGGTGCCGGAACTGGAAGGCTATGCCAGCCTGCGCCGGGAGGTGAAATACGGCAAGAACAGCCGCATCGACATCCTGCTCGGCGACGACGGCAGGCCCGACTGCTACGTCGAGGTCAAGAACGTCCACCTGGTGCGTGAGCCGGGGCTCGCCGAATTCCCCGATTCGGTCACCGCACGCGGCGCCAAGCACCTGGACGAACTCGCCGAGATGGTGAGACAGGGCGCCCGCGCGACGATGTTCTATCTCGTCCAGCGCGGCGACACCGAGACGGTGGCGATCGCCCGCGACATCGATCCGGCCTACGGCGCGGCGCTCGACCGCGCCCGCGAGGCCGGCGTCGAGGTCCTCGCCTACGGCTGCGCGATCACCGCCGAGGGCATCGACGTGACCGGCGCCCTCCCCTTTCGAGGCTAAGTCCTACCCTTCGAGGGCTAAAGCGGGCGGTCAGTCGGGCCGGCTAGCCGGGCCGGCTAGTCGGGCCGCTCCATCACCAGGTTGAGCCGCGTCTCCGCGGTCTGGCGGTAGCCCGCCTTCTGCAGCAGCGCGATGCAGTCCGTCTCCCATCGGTCGCGGGCGTTCTCGATGATCATGAGGCGCGGCAGCAGGGGCCGCGGCGCCTCGGCCAGGAACGGCACCAGGATCAGGTCCTCTGCGCCTTCCACGTCGATCTTCATCGCATCGATATGGTCGATGTTCTCCTGGGCGAGCAGGCTCATCAGCGTGCGCGCCGGCACCTGCACGGAGCGGTCGTCGCCGCCGGGTGTTCCGACATATTTGACGCTCGCCTCGCCCTTGTTGCGCGCGGGCAGGAACAGCGTCATCTCGCCTTCCTTGTCGGCCAGCGCGCAGGCGATCGCCTTGATCGTGCCGGTCGGGTTGAGGCCGATGTTGTAGACGAGCCGGTCGAAGACGATCGGCTGCGGCTCGATCGCCAGGATGCGGGCGCCCCGCCCGGCCTGGCCGGCGACGAACAGCGAATAGCCGCCGACATTCGCGCCGATATCCACGAATACAAAGTCCTCGCCGACGCGCTCGCGCAGGATTTCTCGCTCCGCCTGGTCGAAATACTGCGGCGTGAACAGGATCCGCTTCTCCGACACGTTGTTGAACGGATTGAGTCGCATCTTCTGGCCGAACACTTCGACGTCGAGGGGATGGTCGAGGCCCAGCATGACGAGACGGCGGGCCAGAAACGCCAGCCGCTTGCCGAGCCAGGTTTCCGGCTGGCGCCGCGCGAACGCGATCAGCCGCGCCTGCATGGGCGTCGGTGCATAGGTGCCAAACGGCGCGGTGTCCTGGGCAGTGCCCTGGCCGGGCTGTAGTGTTGCGATCATCGCCGCGAAAGACCATATCGTTGGTGCCGGCGCAAGGATGCCCGATGCCTTGCTCGTTGCAATGCCTTGCGCCGCACTGGCATTAGATTAGATTCCGGACAGGGATTGAAGCTGCGGGACCGCCGCCCGGGTCGGGGCGGCTGACGGAGGCCAATGAATTACGTAGACGCGGATATCGCCCCGGCGCGCAACACCGGTGACATCAAACTGTACGGCGCCGAGGCGTTCGAAGGCATGCGCAAGGCCGGCCAGCTGACGGCGAAGGCGCTCGATCTGATGGCCGAGCATACGCAGCCGGGCGTCACGACCGGCGCGCTCGACGACCTGATCTACGCGTTCGCTCGCGACCACGGCGCCTATCCGGCCACCCTCTTCTATCGCGGCTACACGCGCTCCGTGTGCACCTCGATCAACCACGTCGTCTGCCACGGAATCCCGAACGACAAGCCGATGCGCGAGGGCGACATCGTCAATATCGACGTGACGCTGATCCTCGACGGCTGGTACGGCGACTCCAGCCGCATGTACCCGATCGGCGAGATCTCGCGGCGGGCCGAACGGCTGATCGAGGTCACCTGGGAATCGCTGATGCGCGGCATCGCCGCGGTGAAGCCGGGCAACACCACCGGCGATATCGGCGCGGCCATCCAGACCTACGCGGAAGCCGAGCGCACCAGCGTCGTGCGCGACTTCTGCGGCCATGGCCTGGGGCGCGTTTTCCACGATGTCCCGAACATCCTGCACTACGGCCGCCCCGGCGAAGGCGTCGAGCTCAAGCCGGGCATGCTCTTCACCATCGAGCCCATGATCAATCTCGGCCGGCCCCACGTGAAGGTGCTGGGCGATGGCTGGACGGCGGTGACGCGCGACCGCTCGCTGTCGGCGCAGTTCGAGCACACCGTCGGTGTGACAGAGGACGGGGTCGAGATCTTCACCTTGTCCCCGGCCGGATATCACAAGCCGCCCTATCTGACGGCCTGACGCATGACGGGCTTCGAGGAAGAACTTCGCAAGCCCGATCCCGATCACGCCGGCCACCGCCAACGCCTGCGCGAGCGTTTCGTCAACGGCGGCGCCGGCGCCCTGCCCGACTACGAGCTGCTCGAGCTCGTCCTGTTCTCGGCCCTGCCGCGCATCAACACGAAGCCGCTGGCCAAGCGCCTGCTCGCCAAGTTCGGATCCTTCGCCGAGGTGATCGCCGCGCCGCCGGAGCGCCTGCGCGAGGTCGACGGCGTGGGCGAGCGGGTCGTCACCGACCTGAAGATCATCCAGGCCGCGGCCGAGCGCCTCGCGCGCGGCACGGTGCGCAAGCGTCCCGTGCTGTCCTCGTGGTCGGCGGTCCTGGACTACTGCCGCACGGCGATGGCCTTCGCCGAAAAGGAGCAGTTCCGCATCCTGTTCCTCGACAAGCGCAATCAGCTCATCTCCGACGAGCTGCAGCAGACCGGCACGGTCGATCACACGCCGGTCTACCCGCGCGAGGTGATAAAGCGGGCGCTGGAATTGTCGGCAACGGCGATCATCCTCGTCCACAACCATCCCAGCGGCGATCCGACGCCCTCCCGCGCCGACGTCGAGATGACCAGGACCATCATCGACATCGCCCAGCCGCTCGGCGTCAGCGTGCACGATCACGTCATCGTCGGCCGCGACGGCCACGCCAGCCTGCGCGGCCTCAAGCTGATCTGAAGCCCTTCTGCGCGGAAATTCGGCAGCGGAATCTCGTTCTGCCCCATTGTTGACCAAGAGCGGCCGAAGGCTGTCGGGAATCGCCCCTGCAATCTGGCGCGGGCATTGCGGGAACGAATCTCGGGGGTCATAGTTATCCGAATACGGACCAGGGGAGGACATGGGTTCGAAATCGTTTGACGAAATGAACGGCCTGGATGGCGAGGGCTGCCGCGCGCCATACCAGCGGCTTGCGGAGTGGCTCGCCGAAGCGCCCGAGGAGCTGATCGAGCAGCGCCGCGCGGAGGCCGAACTTCTGTTCCGCCGCATCGGCATCACCTTCGCCGTGTACGGCGAGGCCCGCGCCGAAGAGCGCATCATTCCCTTCGACGTGGTTCCGCGGATCATCACAAGCGACGAATGGAACCGGCTCGCATACGGGCTCGAACAGCGCGTGAAGGCGATCAATGCCTTCCTGGCCGACATCTATTCCCGCCAGGAGATCCTCAAGGCCGGCATATTGCCGCCGGAGCTGATCTTCGCCAATCCGGCGTTCCGGCCGGAGATGATGGGCCACAAGGTCCGCGGCAACGTCTATGTGCCGATCGCCGGCATCGATATCGTCCGCGTCGACCCCGATACCTTCTACGTCCTCGAAGACAATGCCCGCACGCCGTCGGGCGTGTCCTACATGCTCGAGGACCGGGAAGTCATGCTGATGCTGTTTCCGGAGCTGTACGCCCGCTACAACGTGCGGCCCGTCGAGAACTATCCCGACGAACTCCTGGCGACGCTCCAATCGATCGCCCCGGAAAGCGCCCCCAAGGAGCCGACCATCGCGCTGCTTACGCCGGGGCCCTACAACAGCGCCTACTACGAACACTCTTTCCTCGCCGACAAGCTCGGCGTCGATCTGGTCGAGGGCCGCGACCTGGTGGTGCAGAACAATTTCGTCTACATGCGCACCACCGAAGGCCTGCAGCGCGTCGACGTCATCTACCGGCGGGTCGACGACGATTTCCTCGATCCCCTCACCTTCCGCCCCGATTCCGCGCTCGGCGTGGCCGGCCTGATGTCGGTCTACGAGGCCGGCAACGTCTCGCTCGCCAACGCGGTCGGCACCGGCATCGCCGACGACAAGGCGATCTACAGCTACATGCCGGAGATCCTGAAGTTCTATCTGGGCGAGGAGCCTGTGCTGAAGAACGTGCCGACCTGGCGCTGCCGCGAGCCGGACGCGCTGGCCTACGTGCTCGATCACCTGCCCGAGCTCGTGGTCAAGGAAGTCCACGGCTCCGGCGGCTACGGCATGCTGGTCGGTCCGGCGTCGGACAAGAAGACCATCGAGGCGTTCGCCGCCAAGCTGAAGGCGGAGCCGGAGAATTTCATCGCCCAGCCGACGCTGGCGCTGTCGACGTGCCCGACCTGGGTGGAGGAAGGCCTGGCGCCGCGCCACGTCGACCTGCGCCCCTTCGTCCTGTCGGGCACCGACCAGGTGCGGATCGTTCCCGGCGGCCTGACGCGCGTCGCGCTGCGCGAGGGCTCGCTGGTGGTCAATTCGAGCCAGGGCGGCGGCACCAAGGACACCTGGGTGGTCAATGTCTGAGGCGAAACGACGTGCATACGCGCCGGGGGGACCGTCACAGTGCTGAGCCGTACCGCCGATAACCTGTTCTGGATGTCGCGCTACGTCGAACGCGCCGAGAGTATCGCGCGCATTCTGCACGCCGCCTCCCGCATGGCCGCGGTGCCGATCGCCGAGGATACGGACTCCAACGAATGGCAGTCCGCGCTGGCTGCCGCCGCCTGCGACCAGGCCTTCGCCGCGACCGGGCAGGAGGCGACGGCGGAGAACGTGTTCGAGTATCTGGCGTTTTCCGAAGACAACCCGTCCTCCGTGCGCAACTGCCTGCGCATGGCGCGCACCAACGCCCGCGCCGTGCGCACCGCGCTGACCACGGATACCTGGGAAGCCATCAACTCGGCCTGGCTGGAACTGCACCGCTACCGCACCGACGACGTGTCGCCGTCGGGGCTGAACCGCTTCATCGCCTGGGTCAAGGAGACCTCGCTGCGGGTCGACGGCGCGGCCTATCGCACCATGCTGCGCCACGATGCCTACTGGTTCTCGCGGCTCGGCGTCTATCTGGAACGCGCCGACAACACCGCGCGCATCCTCGACGTGAAGTATCACGTGCTGTTGCCGCCTTCGGTGCATGTCGGCGGCGGCCTCGACTTCTTCCAGTGGTCGACGATCCTGCGCTCGGTCTCGGCGCTGACCGCCTATCACTGGGTCTATCGGGACAAGTTGCAGCCCTGGCTGATCGCCGATCTTTTGATCCTGCGCGAGGAAATGCCGCGCTCGCTGGCAAGCTGCTATGCCAACCTGACCATGTTCCTGGACGAACTGGCGCGCGACTACGGCCGCCAGGGCGAGAGCCAGCGCCATGCCCGCCGGATCTGCGCCCAGCTCAGGAACGCCCGCACCGACGACATCTTCCAGGGCGGCCTGCACGAGTTCCTGACCGAATTCATCACGGAAAACAACAGGCTCGGCGCGCTGATCGCCGATCAATACCTCATCTGAACGGGACAGAGGCACGCATGCGCATCCAGGTGCGGCACGACACGGTTTACGCCTACGCCACGCCGCCGAAATACGTCATCCAGAAGCTGCGGCTGTCGCCGCGAAGCCACGAGGGCCAGCACGTGCGCCGCTGGCGCATCGAGGTCGACAAGGACTGCCGCCTGATCGAGACGGCGGACGCCTTCGGCAACGTCGTCCATTCCTTCACCCTGCACGACCACTTCGAGGCGCTGACGATCAGCGTCGAGGGCGAGGTGGAGACCGAGGAGACCGCCGGCGTCGTCCGTGGCGCCGTCGAGCGGCTGCCGCTGGCGCTCTATCTGCGCGAGACCGACCTGACCGAGCCGAACGAGGCGATCGCGGACTACGCGCGCAAGTTCCGGCGCGACGACAGCGAGCGGCTGGCGGGGCTGCACGACATGCTGGCCGACCTGCACGCGCACATCCGCTATGACACCGGCCGCACCGACAGCGGCACCACGGCCTCCGACGCCTTCGAGCTCGGACATGGCGTCTGCCAGGATTTCGCGCATATCTTCATCGCCGCCGCGCGCAGCCTCGCCATTCCCGCCCGCTATGTCGGCGGCTATCTGGTCCAGTCCAACGGCACCGTCTCCAGCGACGCCGGGCATGCCTGGGCCGAGGCCCACGTGCCCGATCTCGGCTGGGTCGGCTTCGATCCCTCCAACGGCGTCTGCGTCACCGAGGGCTATGTCCGGGTAGCCATCGGCCTCGATTACCTCGGGGCCGCCCCGGTGCGCGGCGCCCAGGCCGGCGGGCAGACGGAATCGCTGGCCGTCAACGTCCACACCGCGGACATGGCGGTCCAGCAGTGAGGCCCCTGTTTTTTCGTCGGGCAGGCTGCCATATATGGGCCACCGTGTCGTCTGGCTGCGATTCCCATGACCTACTGCGTCGGCATCCTCGTTGACGAGGGCCTGGTGATGATCGCCGACACCCGCACCAACGCGGGCGTCGACAACATCGCCACTTACAAGAAACTGCATGTTTTCGAGAAACCGGGCGACCGCGTCATCGCCCTCGCCTCCGCTGGCAACCTGGCGGCGACCCAGGCTGTCGTAAGCCTGATCACCGAAGGGATCGAGGACGCCGAAACCGGCGGCCTGGAGACGATTTGGACGCAGCCGAGCATGTTCAAGGCGGCCCAGTTCGTCGGGCGCGCCATCCGCGAGGTCTACAACGTCGACGGCAGATCGCTGGAACAGCAGCAGGCGAGCTTCGACGTCACCTTCCTCGTCGGCGGCCAGATCGCCGGCGGACGGCTGCGCCTGTTCATGGTCTACGCCGCCGGCAATTTCATCGAGGCGACCGCCGATACGCCCTATCTGCAGATCGGCGAACACAAGTACGGCAAGCCGATCCTCGACCGGGCGATCGGCCACGAAACCGATCTCTACGACGCTCTGAAGCTGGGCCTCGTCTCGATGGACTCGACCATGCGCTCCAACCTGAGCGTCGGCATGCCGCTCGATCTCATGGTCTATCGCCGCGATGCGCTTGCCTCCGAGCTGATCCACCGCGTCGATGTCGGCGATCCCTATTTCCACGACCTGCAGGATCGATGGTCGAGCGCGCTGCAGGCCGCCCACAAGGCCATTCCGAGACCGCCTTACGGCAACGACTGATTCGGACCGGGTTTTGGGCGCCGCAGGCGTTTTCCCCGGAGCGACGGCAGCACCAGCACGACGAACAGACCGGCGACGACCAGCGCCAGCGCGCCGATTTCGGCCGCTCCCACCGTCTCGCCGAGCCAGAGCGAACCGACGATGACACCGATGACCGGGATGACCAGGGTCGAGATCGAGGCAATCGAAGCCGGCAAGCGCTTGACGATGGTGAACCACAACAGGTGAGCCGTCACCATCCCGCCGAACACCACGAGCGCAAGCGCGAACCATCCCTCGCCGCTCATCCGCCAGTCGAAGTCGTCGACGAAGGCGGCCGCGACGATCAGCGGCAGCGAAGCAAGCCCCAGCTGCCAGGCGGCGAGCACCGTCGTCGCCATCCCCATGTCCCGCCACTTCAACAGCACCACGCCGATGCCCCAGGAAATCGCCGCGCACAGGACCAGGCCGACGCCGATCGGCGCGTCGCCGAAGGTGACGAGATCCGGACCGACCAGCACTGCGAGCCCCGCGAAGCCGAGGACCAGGCCGATGACCTTCGTCGCCGTGATGCGTTCGCCGAGGATCAGGGCCGCGGCGATAACCGACCAGAGCGGCATCGTGTAGCCGATGATGATCGCCCTGCCCGCCGGCAGGTACAGGAGCCCGTAGGCGGTGAAGATATTCCAGCCGAGGCTGTTGAAGAGGCTCAGGACAGCAAGCCACCGAAGCTGCGGCCAGGTGACGGCGAGCGACCGGCCGCGCATCGTGGCCAACGCCGCGACGCCGAGGCCACCGGCGATCAGGCACAGCGCCCGGAACGTCAGCACCGGCATTTCGGCCAGAACGACTTTGATCGCCGGAAAGACGGAGCCCCAGACCAGCGCCAGCACGCCGAGCAGGAGGAAGGTCGACATCGGGATGGCGTCGGAACTCGCCTCCGCCGACCGGCCGGACGCATCCGCTCCTTCGCCGCGCGCACTCATTGGCCGCGATCCGCGGCAATCGTCACTGGCATCACGAAACCGCCCCCGGACCGCGTGGAAGTCCCATATCCTCTATAGCGGCCGGAGAGCCCGGCGGACAGCCGGCAGCGGCGGCTGACGATACTGGCTGTCTGCTTCTGGCCGCCTAATGCAGCCCGAACAGCCCCTTCGCGCCGCGCCATTCGCTGGGACCGACGAGCCGCTTGTGGGCGATCGTCACCGAATGGACGGGGCCTTCGATCTCGCGATCCCAGAATTCGAGGAATTTGAACAGTTCGGGGAAGTCGGGGGCCATGTCGTAGTGCTGCCAGAGAAATTCTTGCAGCAGCGTCGGATGGTCGGGAAGCCGATAGAGGATATTGGCCGTCGTCAGACCGTAGCCTTTGACCTGGGCCTCGAACTGGAAATCGACCATTGGCGTCTCCTTGGTGGCTATTGACGCAAACAGTCTCCCTGCCTATAGAACCCAATTCAAGATGCGAATTACTAATATTCCTTTAAAATCAATATTTTAGCAGCACGCTTTTGAGAGTGCTGCCAAATTCGGACTGCAAGTGATTCAATCCTAGGCAGTCTGCCCGTTCCGGATGCGCGCCAGCGCCTCCGGCGTGTCCACGTCGGTCAGCACGGCGTCGCCCGCGATCTCGATTTCGGTGACGAGCTCGGCATTCTCGCCGATCAGGTGGCGCGCGCCGACATCGCCGCGAATCGCGGTCAGCGCCGGGAAGAACCGCCGTCCCCACAAGACCGGGTTGCCCCGCTTGCCCTTCACCGTGGGAACGACGACGGCCCTGCCGTCCGCCGGTGCGAAGACATCGACCAGCCGATCGATCACGCTCGCTTCGACCGCGGGCATGTCGCCGAGACAGACCACCGCCCCGTCGACATCGGCGGGCAGCGCCTCGATGCCCGTCTTCAGCGAGGTCGAAAGCCCCTCGGCGTAGTTCGGATTGTTGACGAAGGTGACGTCGAGCCCGGCAAGCGCCGCCTCGACCTGATCCGGCTGATGGCCGGTTACGACGAACACCGGCCGCGCCGCGGAGGCCAGTACGGCTTCCGCCGCGATCCTCACCATCGGCTTGCCGCGGATCTGCTCGATCAGCTTGTTCGCCCCGCCCATCCGCCGCGACTGGCCGGCGGCCAGCAGGATCGCGGCAACCTTCGGTGTCTGCGTCTCGACCTCCTGCCCCGCGCGCGGCTGCGGCCGGCTCTCGATCTCCATCAGCAGCCCCCCGACGCCCATGCCCGTGACATCCTCTCGGCTTACCGGAATCCCGGCGAGCAGGCGCTGCAGCACCCAGTCGAAACCGTTCTCGCGCGGACTGCGGGCACAGCCCGGCGCCCCGACCACCGCCGTTCCGGCCATGTCCGCGATCAAAAGCAGATTGCCCGGATCGACCGGCATGCCGAAATCGTGAATCGTGCCGCCGGCGGCCTCGATGCCGGCTGGGACGACGTCGCCACGATCGACGATCGCCGACGCACCGAACACGAGCAGCAGATTGGCGCCCCTGCCCTTCAGGTCGGCCAGCGCCGCGGCGACGGCCGCGGGCTCGTGCGGCACACGGAGCTCCTCGAGAAGCACCGCTCCCGCCGGCGCGACGCGGTCGGCCAGCACGCGCGCGGTCTTCTTCAGCATCTTCTCCGAGGTGCCGGACAGAACCGTCGAAACGACGCCAACCGTCGTCGGCTTGTAGGGCGCGACCGAGAAAAGGCCGCGCGGCGGAACGGTCCGAAGCGCCTTTTCAACCGACGGGCCTGGAACCGCGAACGGAATGATCTTCACCGTCGCGATCATCGTTCCGTCCACGACCGGGGCGAATGCGTCGAGCGTCGCGACTGTGATCGCCTCGTCGATACGGTTGAACGCGTCGATCGCGGCGCGGTCGACGGTCAATATGCCGGGTTTCTGCGAAAACAGATTGGCGCGCCCTGTGAAGGCCCGGTCGACGCGGACATTGACCCCGGCAACCGCCTCGGCCAGCCGCGCCGCCGCCTCGTCCTCGTGCACGTCGCCAGCCTCCAGGCGGGCGGCGACGACCTCCGTCAGACCGGCGGCCCGAAGGGCGGCGATGTGATCGGCCGAAAGAACGGTGCCCTTCTTGATCGTTCCCGAGCCGGTCCGCTGGGAGTGCGCGAGGATCGCGCCTTCGGCGTCCGACAGCCCCAATGGGCCGAACAGCATGTCTACCCCTCCCCGAGCCGGAGCGCGGCGGTGATCTGCGCCATGATCGACACGGCGATCTCCGCCGGGCTCTGGGCACCGATGGCCAGCCCGATCGGCGCGTGAATGCGCGCGATGTCGGCGTCCGCGATCCCCGCCCCGGTCAGCCGCTCGACCCGGCGGGCGTGGGTCTTCTTGCTGCCGAGCGCACCGATATAGAAACAGCCCTTCTCCAGCGCGTGCAGGAGGCCGGGATCGTCGATCTTCGGATCATGGGTCAGCGCGCAGAAGGCCGTCCAGCGGTCGACGCCCACGTCCGGCAACGCCGCGTCCGGCCATTCCGCCACCAGATCGACCTGCGGAAATCGCTCCATGGTGGCGAACGCCGTGCGCGGATCGACGATGGTGACGTCGTAGCCCAGCATGCCGGCCATCGGCGCCAGCACCTGGCTGATATGGACGGCGCCGATCAGCACGAGCTTGGCCGGCGGCACCAGCACGTTCGCGAATCCGCCGCCTTCCTCCTGCTTCAGCGGCCGCGAGCGGCCGGAGCGGATCAGGCCGCGATAGAGATCGGCGCGGTCGGATCCGGCGATATCGTCCTCGCGGATGAGCCGCTGTTCGCCCGTCTCCGTGTCGGTGATCAAGATCACCGCCCTGCGCGCGGCGCGGTCGGCGTTCAGCTGGGCGAGAAGGTCCAGTTTCATATGCCCCTCAACTCCGTTCCATCGCGAGCCGGGCCCCGAGCCCGATCAGGATCGTTCCGCCGATCGCCCGGCCGACGCTCTGCGCGCGCCGGCTTGCTTTCAGGCGGGCCATTGCCACCGACGAAAGCGCGATGACGACCATATCGGCGGAGGAAAAGGCGAAGTTGACGATCGTTCCGAGGACCAGAAGCTGCGCCCAGACGGGCAGGCCCGCGGCCGGATCGACGAACTGCGGCAGGAAGGCCACGAAGAACACCGCGGTCTTCGGATTGAGGATCTCGACCAACATGCTGTCGACGAAGGCCCTGCGCGGTGAGCGCGCGGTGATCGTGACCGCGGGGTTCTCGCCCTTTGCGCCACGGATCATCGCGACGCCGAGCCAGGCGAGGTACAGCGCGCCGGCAAGCTTCAGCCCGACATAGAGCTCGGGCACGAGCTTCATCAACGCCGCCAGTCCGAAAACCGCTGCCAGAACGTGGACATAGCAACCGACGTGAATGCCGAGCGCGGCCATGAGGCCGCCCCGCTTACCCCGGGCCAGCGTCTGCGCGGCGGTATAGAGCATCGCCGGACCGGGCATGTAGGCGAAGATGGCTGTCGCCAGCGCAAAGGCGATCAGCAACTCGGTCGAAGGCATGATCAGTCGACCTTCTCGACGAAGACCTTGATCCGCCCGCCGCAGGACAGGCCGACCCGCCAGGCGGTCTCGTCGGCGACACCGAATTCGAGGGTTCTGGGCTCACCGCTCCCGATCACGTCGACGGCTTCGGCGATCACCGCGCCTTCGACGCAGCCGCCCGACACCGAGCCTTCGAAATTCCCGTCGGCGTCGATCACGAGATGGCTGCCGACGGGACGCGGCGCAGAGCCCCAGGTTTCGACCACGGTGGCAAGAGCGACGTTGCGGCCGGCCTTGCGCCAAGCCTCGGCGATGGCGAGCGGATCGTCGAGCGGATTGATGGAAAGTTCGCTCATGGGGACCTCCTGACGGGACACGCGCGGAAATGCCGTTGCGGCACGACCATGAAATAGGGCCCTGCCCGTCGGGCTGACAGGTCGATCCCGGTTCCATCCGGCCGTCCTACCCTTCGGCACTCAAGGGCACCGCACCGACGAAGGCACGTCACGCCGCCTCTCCCCTGAGCCAGCGCATGGGATCGGCCCCGCCCGGCCGGCGCGCGTCCAGGGCATGCACGAGGTCGGCCATCGCATTGAGATTGTGGATCGTGCGGAACTCGTCGACATGCGGCAGCATGGTGACGATGCCGGCCGCCTTCGCCTCGAAGCCGTCGTAGCGCAACAACGGATTGAGCCAGATCAGCCGCCGGCAGGAGCGGTGCAGCCGGTCCATCTCGAAGGCCAGCTCCTCCCGCCCGTCACGCTCCAGCCCGTCGGTGACGAGCAGCACCACCGCGCCCTGCCCCAGCACCCGGCGCGACCAGTCGCGGTTGAACGCGTGCAGGCAGGTGGCGATGCGCGTGCCGCCGGCCCAGTCCTCGACGATGTCGGAGCAGCGCTCCAGCGCCTCGTCGGGATCGCGCGCCTTGAGCTGTCGGGTGATGTTGGTGAGCCGCGTGCCGAACACGAAGCTGAACACCCGCCCGCGCGCTTCCGTCAGCGCGTGCAGGAAATGCAGGAACATCCGGCTGTACTGGGTCATCGACCCGGAAATGTCGCAGATCGCCACCAGCGGCGGATGCTTGCGCGCCGGCGCCAGGCGCTTCAGGTCGATCATGCCGTGCGAGCCGCCACGGATGCTGGATCGCAGCGAACGGCGCAGATCGATCTGCCGGCCGCGCGGCGACGGCTCCAGCCGCCGCGTCTTCACCTTGTCGAACGGCAGAATCATGCGGGCGATCATCTGCCGCGCCTGCGCAATCTCGGCAGCCGACATCTGCTCGAAATCCTTGCGCTGAAGAACTTCCTGGCTCGACAGCGTCATCTTGGCGTCGATTTCCAGCTTGGGCTTCGGCGCCTCCGGCTTCTGCTCGTTCTTCAAAAGCGCCTCGGCGACACGCGAGCGGACCTCCTCGGCGTCGTCGCGCGGCACCGGCGGCGACGGCGGCAGGAGCTGCGACATCAGCCGTTCGAGCAGCGCGCGCTTGCGCCAGTAGAGCCGGAACGCCTGGTCGAACAGGTCGTGGTCCTCGTGCCGCTTGACCAGAACCGAATGCAGCACCCAGTAGAAATCGGCTTTCTCGCCGATGCCCGCGGTCTCCACCGCCCGGATGGCGTCGACCACGCTGCCCGGCCCGACGCGCATACCGGCGGTCCGCAGTGCCCGGGCGAAATGAACGATATTGTCGGCAAGCCGGCCTTCGAAGGCTTCGGCCTCGTCGGCCGAAAGGGATGTCGTATCGGGGCGGTCCGTCATCCTCGTCTACCCCGCGGCGCGCAACTCCGCGCGCACCTGGTCGAGCAGTTCCTTGGCCTTGGAGCCCTGCATCCGCTGGATGTCGTCCTGATACTTGAGCAGGACACCGAGCGTATCGGAGATGGTGGCGGCATCGAGCGCCACGGCGTTCAGCTCGGTCAGTGCCGTCGCCCAGTC
The DNA here is from genome assembly GCF_025397915.1 of Microbaculum marinisediminis. Classification (NCBI taxonomy): domain Bacteria; kingdom Pseudomonadati; phylum Pseudomonadota; class Alphaproteobacteria; order Hyphomicrobiales; family Tepidamorphaceae; genus Microbaculum; species Microbaculum marinisediminis. The sequence continues at coordinate 411,682 of NZ_JALIDZ010000005.1, read as the reverse complement.
GAGCGTCTCGGCCACGCCGGGCGCCTTGAACAGGTCCTCCCTGCGGATCGCCTGGACGAAGGCGACGACCTCGCGGCTTAGCTTCTGCGGCGCCTCGGGCACCTTCGCCTTGACGATCGAGAGTTCGCGGGCGGCATCGGGATAGTCGACCCAGTGGTAGAGACAGCGCCGCTTCAGCGCGTCGTGGATCTCGCGGGTGCGGTTGGAGGTGATGACGACGATCGGCGGCCGCGCGGCCGTCACGGTGCCGATCTCCGGGATCGTCACCTGGAAATCGGACAAAACCTCCAGCAGGAACGCCTCGAAGGCCTCGTCGGTGCGGTCGAGCTCGTCGATCAGCAGCACCGGCGGCCCCGCGGTGTCCGGCTCCAGGGCCTCCAGCAGCGGCCGCTTGACCAGGAACCGTTCGGAAAACACGTCCTCGCCGAGCCGGGCGCGGTCGACGACGCCCTCGGCTTCCGCCACCCGGATCTCGATCATCTGGGCGGCATAGTTCCACTCGTAGACGGCCGACGATACATCGAGGCCCTCGTAGCACTGCAGCCGGATCAGCCGCCGGCCGAGCGCCTTGGCCAGCACCTTGGCGATCTCGGTCTTGCCGACGCCGGCCTCGCCTTCCAAAAACAGCGGCCGCCCCATCTTCAACGCCAGATAGAGGACGGTCGCCAGCGACCGGTCGGCGACATAGTCGGCCGAGGCAAGCAGCGTCAGCGTCGCATCGATGGACTGCGGAATCTCGGGACTCTGGTCGGCCACGGCGGGCTCCCGACTGTTCGGCGAAGTGTGAAACGGCCGGCGTCCGTGTGGACGCCGACCGCAATCTAGCACATAGGTCGCGTTTGTCGGCGGCTCACGCCGCCGCCACCGCGCGCCGCGCCATCACGGCGATCAGGTTCGCCCGGTAGTCCGCGCTGGCGTGGATGTCGCTGTTGAGGCCGTCGGAGGGGACGCTCACCCCTTCGAGTGACTTCGGCGCGAACCGGGTCGACAGGGCGGCTTCCAGGTCCTTGGAGCGGAACACGCACGAGCCGGCGCCGGTCACCGCCGCACGGACCTCCTTGCCGCGCTTCGACACGAAGACCCCGACGAGCGCGTAGCGCGAGGCCGGGTTCGGGAACTTCGCGTAGCCGGCCTTGCGCGGGATCGGGAAGATCACCTTGGTGACGATCTCGCCGGGCTCCAGCGCCGTCTCGAACATGTCGACGAAGAAATCGTCGGCCTCGATCTTGCGCTTGTTGGTGACGATCGTCGCGCCGAGGCCCAGGCAGGCGGCTGGGTAGTCGGCGTTCGGATCGTTGTTGGCGATCGAGCCGCCGATGGTGCCGCGGGCACGCACATGCGGATCGCCGATGCCGCCGGCAAGCTGGGCAAGCGCCGGGATCGCCTCCCTGACGACATCGGAATTGGCGACGTCGGCATGCGGCGTCATCGCCCCGATGTGGATCTTGCGGCCTTTCTGCTCTATTCCCGCCAGCCCTTCGATACCGCCGAGATCGACGATATCCGACGGCGAGGCCAGCCGCTGCTTCATGGTCGGCAGCAATGTGTGGCCACCGGCGAGGACCTTGGCGTCCTCCATCTTGGCCAACAGCCCGGCCGCCTTACGGACCGTCGCCGGCCGATGATAGTTGAACGGATACATCTGCGATCCTCCTTATTCGGCGGCCGCGCGCTGCGCGGTTTTCCGGGCCGCCCGCCAGACAGCCTGTGGCGTTGCGGGCATTGCCAGGTCCTCGTGGCCGAGCGCGTCGGTGACGGCGTTGACGACGGCCGCCGGCGCCGCGATGGCCCCGGCCTCGCCGCACCCCTTCATCCCAAGCGGGTTCGACGGGCACTCCGTGACGGTCGTGTCCACGGTGAAGCTCGGCAGGTTGTCGGCGCGCGGCATGGTGTAGTCCATGAACGAGCCCGAAAGCAGCTGGCCGTCGCTGTCGTAGCGGGTACCTTCCAGCAGCGCCTGGCCGACCCCCTGTGCGATCCCGCCATGCACCTGACCCTCGACGATCATCGGATTGATGACCGTGCCGAAATCATCGACGGCGACCCAGTTGACGATATCGGTGACCCCGGTGTCGGGGTCGATCTCCACCTCGCAGACGTGGCAACCGGCCGGGAACGTGAAGTTCGTCGGGTCGTAGAACGACGTCTCCTTCAGGCCCGGTTCGATCTCCGAGGGCGGGAACCTGTGCGCCACATAGGCGCCGAGCGCCAGCGACGTCCAGTCGATCGCCTTGTCGGTGCCCTTCACGGTGAAGTTGCCGTCCTTGAAGTCGATGTCGGCTTCCGCCGCCTCGAGCAGGTGGGCGGCGATCTTCTTGCCCTTGGCCACGACCTTGTCGAGCGCCTTGGAGATCGCCGACATGCCGACCGCGCCGGAGCGCGAGCCGTAGGTGCCCATGCCGAACTGCACCTTGTCGGTGTCGCCATGGACGATCGAGACGTTCTCGAAGGGAATGCCGAGACGGTCGGCGACCAGCTGGGCGAAGGTCGTCTCGTGACCCTGGCCGTGGCTGTGCGAGCCGGTCAGGACCTCGACCGTGCCGACCGGGTTGACCCGGACCTCGGCGGATTCCCACAAGCCGACGCCGGCGCCAAGCGATCCGACCGCTTGCGAAGGCGCGATGCCGCAGGCCTCGATATAGGTCGAGAAGCCGATACCCCGCAGCTTGCCGCGCCGTGCCGCCTCGCGCTTGCGCTTGCCGAAGCCCTTGTAGTCGGCGACCTCCATCGCCTTGCTGAGCGAGGCGTTATAGTCGCCGATGTCATAGGCCATGATCACCGGCGTCTGATGCGGGAACTTGCGGATGAAGTTGCGCTTGCGCAGCGTCGCTGGGTCCACGCCGATCTCACGGGCGGCAACCTCCACCAGCCGCTCGACCACAAAAGTCGCCTCCGGGCGTCCGGCGCCGCGATAAGCATCGACCGGCGTCGTCGTGGTGTAGACCGCGTCCACTTCCGCGTAGATCGCCGGAATATCGTACTGGCCCGACAGCAGCGTGGCGTACAGGTAGGTCGGCACCGAGGAGGCGAACAGGTTCATGTAGCCGCCGACATTGGCCAGCGTCTTCACCCGCATCGCCAGGAACCGCCCCCGCTCGTCCATTGCCAGCTCGGCGCGGGTGGCGTGGTCGCGCCCGTGCGCGTCCGACAGGAACGCCTCGGTGCGATCGGCCGTCCACTTGACCGGCTTGTCGATCTTCTTCGACGCCCAGGCACACACCGTTTCTTCCGGATAGACGTAGATCTTCGAGCCGAACCCGCCGCCCACGTCCGGCGCGATCACGCGCAGCTTGTGTTCCGGCGAGACGTTGAGGAACGCCGACATGACCAGACGCGCCACATGCGGGTTCTGGCTGGTGGTCCACACGGTTGTGTGGCCGGCACCGGAATCGTATTCGGCAACGGCCGCCCGCGGCTCCATCGCGTTCGGGATCAGGCGGTTGTTGACGAGATCGATCTTGGTGACGTGATGCGCCTTGGCAAAGGCCGCCTCGACCGCCCCCTTGTCTCCGAGCTCCCACTCGAAGGCGGTGTTGCGCGGCGCTTCGTCATGGACGACGACGCCTGACTCCTGCGACTTGGCCACGTCGACGACGGCCGGCAGCACCTCGTAGTCGACGTCGATCTGCTCGGCCGCGTCACGGGCAAGCTCGATGGAGTCGGCAATGACGACGCAGACCGGGTCGCCGACATAGCGCACCTTACCCTGGGCCAGGCACGGATGGCCCGGCGTGACCATCGGCGATCCGTCCTTGGAATGGATCATCCAGCCACACGGCAGCGGGCCGATCCCGTCGGCGGCGAGATCCTCGCCGGTCAGGACGGCGCGCACTCCGGCCATGGCGGTCGCCTGGCTCGCGTTGATCCCCTTGATCCGGGCATGGGCGTGCGGCGAGCGCAGGAAATAGGCGTAGGTCTGCCCTTCCCGGTTCACGTCGTCGACATAATGGCCCTTGCCGGTGATGAAGCGTTGGTCCTCGACCCGTTTCACACGGGCACCGATTCCGGTCGCACTCATGACGTCTCCTCCCAGAGACTTGAATTATCGATATTATTCAGCTGCGATACGGCCGCTTGAGGCCATCGCCTCGCAGCCTTGAGCAATTGCCTTGACGATGTTGTGGTAGCCCGTGCAGCGGCACAGGTTGCCTTCGAGCTCGTGGCGGATCGTCGCCTCGTCGAGCTTGCCGCCGTGCCGGTTCACCATGTCGACGGCCGACATGATCATGCCCGGCGTGCAGAACCCGCATTGCAGGCCGTGATTGTCGCGGAAGGCTTCCTGCATCGGGTGAAGCTGGTCACCCTTGGCGAGCCCCTCGATCGTCGTCACCGAAGCGCCGTCGCACTGGGCGGCGAGCGTCGTGCACGATTTCAGCGCGCGTCCGTCCACGTGGACGACGCAGGCGCCGCACTGGCTGGTATCGCAACCGACATGTGTACCGGTAAGTCTGAGTCGCTCGCGGATGAAGTCCACGAGAAGCATGCGGGCCTCCACATCGGCGGAGACCGCCTGACCATTCACGGTCATCGATATTTTCGGCATTTCGTTCCTCCCTCAGGCGGTCGGAAACCGGCCTGAACTCCGTGTGTGTGCCGGGAAAATATTCAATGAGAATGCGGGTAAATCCCGCGAATCTTGCTTATTTTTTGTTGGCCTCCCTGCTACGCATATTGTTTTGCGCCGATTTTTTACCCATTCCAGAAGCCGGTCAAGCCGACAAATGGTCAAGGGTGACGCTGCGGCGCGTCAGGCCGCATTCTGGTCCGGGCTTAACCGGTTGCGGAAATTCTCGAAAAACTGGTCGGCGGTCTTCTTCGCCGCACCGTTGATGAGGCGCTGGCCGACCTGCGCGATCTTGCCGCCGACATGGGCTTCCACGTCGTACGTGAGGACCGTGCCGCCGTCCTCGCCATCCTTCAGCGAGACGGTGGCGCCGCCTTTGGCGAAGCCGGCGACCCCGCCCTGCCCCTGGCCGGATATCCTGTAGCTGTTCGGCGCGTCGATATCCGACAGCGTGACGTCGCCTTTGAATTTCGCCTTCACCGGGCCGATCTTGACGGTCGCCACAGCGCTGAACTCGGTATCGCTCTTTTTCTCGAAACTCTCGCAACCGGGAATACTGGCGGCCAGCACGTCCTGGTCGTTGAGCGCGTTCCACACGGTCTGCCGGTCGGCAGGAATCGTGTACTCGCCAGTCATCGTCATAGCCATGTGTGCAAACCTCCCTCTTTGGCGCGGAGTTTAGCGCGAACCGCCGCGAAAGGAAGTCGACGGGTGACATTCGCGCCCGCCTGCGACTAAAGTCCGCCAACCTTGTCCCGATCAGTCCGGCGGCGCCCGTGCGATCCGATCTGCTGTCCCCGCTCTTCGCCTCCGCCGAGATGCAGACCGTGCTCTCGGACCGAGAACGCGTTCGTGCCATGCTCGCCTTCGAGGCGGCGCTGGCGGCAAGCGAGGCGGACGCCGGCCTGATCCCCGCCGACGCGGCCGCCGCGATAACAGCTGCCTGCGCCAGCTTCGAACCGGACATGGCGGCAATCGGCGATGCGACCCGGCGCGCCGGCAATCCGGCCATCCCCTTCGTCAAGGCGCTGACCGCCCACTGTGCCGAACCCGGCCGCGGCTGCGTCCACTGGGGCGCCACCAGCCAGGACGTGATCGACACGGCGAATGCGCTGATGTTCCGCGAGGCCATGGCGCTGATCGACAGGGAAACGCTGGCGCTCGGCGATGCGCTGGCCGCCCAGGCCGAGGCCCATCGCTCCACGGTCATGCCGGGCCGCACGCTGCTGCAACCGGCGTTGCCGATCACGTTCGGCTTCAAGGTCGCCGGCTGGCTCGACATGGTGATGCGCTGCCGCGCGGCCCTGAAAACCGCTGCCGAGCAGGGACTAGTCCTGCAGTTCGGCGGCGCCGTCGGCACTCTCGCGGCGATCGGGAGCAAGGCCACCACGGTGCGGCAAGAGCTCGGGCGTCGGCTCGATCTGCCGGTTCCCGACATCGCCTGGCACACCGCTCGCGACCGCGGCGCCCGGATCGGCGCCGAACTCGCGATCCTCACCGAAGCCCTCGCCAAGATCGCCGGCGACATCGCCCTGCTGATGCAGGCCGAGGTCGGCGAGGCCGCCGAGCCGGCCGGATCCGGCCGCGGCGGCTCCTCGACCATGCCGCAGAAGCGCAATCCGGTGGCCGCTCCCGCCGTGCGCGCCAATGCGATGCGGGCGAGCGGCCTCGCCTCCGCCCTCCTCTCGGCCATGCCCCAGGAGCACGAGCGCGGCGCCGGCGGCTGGCACGCGGAATGGACCATCCTGCCGGATCTGTTCGAAATCGCCGCCGGCGCGCTCGGCCACGTCACCGAGACGATCGCCGATCTCGAGGTGCGGCCGCAGCGCATGCGCGCCAACCTCGACATCGGCAACGGCACTCTGATGTCGGAGGCGCTGATGATGGCGCTGGCGCCGACGCTCGGCCGGCAGGAGGCCCATCACGTCGTCGAGGCCGCCGCCAGGCGCGCCATCGCGGAAAATCGCCCACTTGCGGACATCTGCCGGGAGACCGACGAGATCGTCGACGGTCTGGGTCTGGAGGGGATCGCAACCGCGCTCGATCCGTCCACCTATCTCGGCATCGCCGAAGCGACGGTCGACACGGTCGTCTCGCGCTGGAAGACAATACGAAACTGACAAAAGGAGGCCAGCCATGCCCGAGACCGCCGCGAACGGGGCAACGATCCACTACGAAATCTCCGGCAGCCCGGACGGGCCGTGGCTGGTGTTCTCGAACTCGCTGGGCACCGATCTACGGATGTGGGATGCGCAGACCGCCATGTTCGGCCGCGATTTCCGGATCCTGCGCTATGACACCCGCGGCCACGGGCAGTCGGACGCGCCGTCGGGGGACTACAGCTTCGACGACCTCGGCCGCGACGCCCTCGCGGTGATGGATGCTGCCGGCGTCGACGAGGCGTATTTCTGCGGGCTTTCGATGGGCGGGGTCACCGGGATGTGGCTCGGCGTGAACGCGCCCGAGCGCTTCGAGAAGCTGGTCCTTTGCAACACCGGCGCCAAGATCGGCGACATCGAAACATGGCAGCAGCGCATCGACACGGTGCTGTCCACCGGCATGGCTCCGCTTGTCGAGCCGGTCGTCGACCGTTGGTTCACCAGGCGGTTCCAAGACGAGCAGCCGGCCGCCGTCGACCGCATCCGCGCGATGATCAAGGCGACGCCGGGCGCCGGCTACGCGGGATGCTGCGCCGCCCTGCGCGACATCGACCTGCGCGACGCGATCGCGGCGATCGATCTGCCGACGCTGGTCGTCGCCGGCCGGCACGATCCGTCGACGCCGGTCGCCAACGCCGAGGAGATCCACGCCGCGATCAAGGGATCGCGCCTCGTCGTGCTGGACGCCGCCCACCTGTCCAACATCGAGCAGGAAGCCGAATTCAACGAAACCGTCTCGACCTTTCTGAAAGCCTGACAACGATGGATGACAAGACCCGCCACGCGAACGGCATGACGAACCGCCGCGCCGTGCTCGGCGACGCCCACGTCGACCGTGCCATCGCCCGCACCAGCGACATCGACCGGGATTTCCAGGACCTGATCACCCGCTATGCCTGGGGCGAGATCTGGGAACGCCCCGGCCTCGACCGGCGCACCCGCAGCCTGCTGACCATCGTCATGCTGCTCGCTCTTGGCCATCACGAGGAGCTCAAGATGCACCTGCGCGCCTCCGTGAACTGCGGCGTGCCGCGCGAGGAGGTGATCGAGGCGCTCCTGCAATCGGCGATCTATTGCGGCGTGCCGGCGGCCAACGCCGCCTTCAAGGCCGCCAAGGAAGTCTTTGCCGAAATGGACGCATCCGGCTCATGAAACGCCGCAAACGGTCGCAAGCCCGCATCCCGTGAATGCTATTGGCGAAGTGGCGGTCATCCGGCCGCGACACAAGACGAGGAGTTTGTGATGGCCCGCAGGAAGGCGTCCAAACCATCGACCACCGCGGACCGGGTGAAGAGCGCGCGCGAAGCCGCCGGCCTTTCGACGGCTCAGGTCGCGCGTCGTCTCGGAGTCACCACCCGCACCCTCGCCTCCTGGGAGAACGGCCGCAGCGCCCCGCGGGCCAACCGCCTGTTCATGCTGGCCGGGGTCCTCGACGTCACGCCGACCTGGCTGATCGGCGGTGAAGGCACCGTCCCGCCGGGCGGCCGCCACGAGATCGCGCTCCTGAAGGGCGAACTCAAACGGCTGCGCAGCCACCACGATGAGATGGGCCGTCTGATCGAGCGGATCGAATTCAGCCTCGACATGCTGGCGCAGAAGACCGAACAGGACAGCTAGCGGACTCCCTCTTTCTTTAATTTCAATGCAAAAACAGGGCCTTTTTGCCGCCTGCATTGTCCGCAATTCGAACAAATGATCGGTTTCCGACCAAATTCCGGTGGGTGAGCCGCCGTGTCGCTTGCGATGGTTGGTCCCGCCAACTAGCCTTCCCGTCAGGAAATCGTCGCCCACGCAGCGTCCCGCGCGGATGTTCGACGATTGATTTGGGAGGACATCATGAAACGTGCTGTTTTCGCCATCGCGGCCGCGGTCGCGATGATGACCGCGCCGGCCCTGCCGGCTTCGGCCGCCGACGTCGTGCTTAAGATCCACCAGTTCCTGCCGGCACCGGCGCCGGTGCCGAAGAACTTTATCGTTCCCTGGGCCGAGAAGCTCAAGGAAGAGTCGAACGGCCGCATCGACTATGAGTTCTATCCCTCCATGCAGCTCGGGGGCTCCCCGCCCGCTCTCTATGATCAGGTGCGCGACGGCGTCGCCGACGTGATCTGGACCCTGCCCGGCTACACCCCGGGCCGCTTCCCCGGCACCGAGGCTTTCGAGCTGCCGTTCATGCCGACGAGTGCCGAGGCCACGTCGCAGGCCGCCTGGGACTACTACGAGAAATACCTGAAGGACGAATTCAAGGACGTCCACATCATCGCCGTCCACACCCACGGCCCCGGCCTGATCCACGCCAAGGGCGATGGCGTCCAGAAGCTCGAGGATCTGAAGGGCATGAAGCTGCGCGGCCCCACCCGCATGGTCAACAAGCTCATCGAGAACCTCGGCGCGACGCCTGTCGGCATGCCGGTACCCGCGGTTCCAGAGGCCCTCTCCAAGGGCGTCATCGACGGCACGGTGATCCCGTGGGAGGTGACCGCGCCGCTCAAGGTGGCCGAGCTCGTCGATACCCACACCTCGTTCGCGGGCGATCGCGGCTTCTACACGAGCTTCTTCGTTTTCGCGATGAACAAGGACACCTATGACAACCTGCCGGACGACCTGAAAAAGATCGTCGATGCCAACTCGGGCCGCGAGGCATCCAAGTGGGTCGGCCGCGTCATGGACGAAGGCGACGCGCCGGGCCTGAAGATCGCCACCGAGCGCGGCAACAAGATGATCGAGCTCGACGAGGCCGAGGTCGCCCGCTGGCAGGAAGCCTCCCAGCCGGTCGTCGAAGGCTGGATCGCCGAGATGAATGAAAAGGGCTATGACGGTCAGGCGATGTACGACGACGCCAAGGCGCTGATCGAGAAGTACAGCAACTGACGACCACGCTCGAATAATCCCGCCGTTCGCGAAACGGTGGCGTAGACTACGACAGGAACTACGACGGGGCGGCTCGACTGCCCGCCCCGTCGGGCGGTGGGGATAAACGGCATCATGGCGAGGGACGCGGAATCCATGCCCGGTCTGGCGCCGGGGCTCGAAGCCGGTGTCGGACGGATCGTCAGAGCGATTACAGCAACGCTGGCCCTGCTTGGAGGCCTCCTGCTGCTGGCGCTGGTGATCATGACGGTGTTCAGCATCACCGGCCGCGCTCTGGTCGGTGTCTTCGATGTCTATCCCTTCGACAGACTGGGACCGGTTCCCGGAGATTTCGAGATGGTCTCCGCCGGCTGCGCCGTTGCCGTCTGCGCCTTCCTGCCCTGGTGCCAGCTGAACCGGGGTCACGTCACCGTCGACGTCTTCCTGACCCGGCTGGGAGACCGCGCCAAGGCGGCGCTGACCCTTGTCGGCAACGTGCTGATGACCGGCGCCGCCGTCCTGATCGCGTGGCGCCTGCAGCTCGGCCTCGCCGACAAGCTCAGCTACAACGAAACGACCATGATCCTTCAGATGCCGGTCTGGTACGGCTATGCCGGGGCCGCCGTCGGCCTCTGGGTCTTCGCGGCAACGTCGCTCTACACCGTGTGGCGCTCGATCAACGAGGTCGCCGCCGGCCGCGAGGACCGGTAGGGGAAGAGCGCCGATGGACCGCTTCGAAATCGCCCTGATCTCGATCCCCATCCTGCTCGGGATGATCTTCCTGCGCGTGCCGATCGGATTGGCCATGCTGCTGTGCGGCGTAGGCGGCACCGCGATCGTCACCGACCGCTGGGTTCCGATCCTCGCGAGCCTGAAGTCGCTGACCTACGACGTCTTCTCCGGTCACAGCCTGTCGATCATCCCGCTGTTCCTGCTGATGGGCCAGTTCGCCACCAAGGGCGGCATGTCGGAATCGCTGTTCAAGGCGGCCGCGGCTTTTCTCGGGCATCGCCGGGGGGGCATCGCCATGGCCGGCATCGGCGCCTGCGCCGGGTTCGGGGCCATCTGCGGCTCGTCTCTGGCCACCGCCGCGACCATGTCTCAGGTCGCGCTGCCGGAAATGCGCCGCTACGGCTACTCGGGCGCCCTGTCGACCGGCTCGCTGGCCGCCGGCGGGACGCTCGGCATCCTGATTCCGCCCTCGATCGTGCTGGTGATCTACGCGATCCTCACCGAGCAGAACATCATCACGATGTTCATTGCCGCCGTCGTTCCCGGCATCATGGCCGCGGTCGGCTTCATGATCGTGGTCGCGATCTACGTGCGCCTCGACCCCTCGGCCGCCACGATCCGCGAACGGGTGGGACTGCGCGGCCGCATCGCCGCCATCCTGGACGTCTGGCCGGTGGCGCTGATCTTCCTGCTCGTCATCGGCGGGATCTACGTCGGCTGGTTCACGCCGACGGAGGCGGCCGCGGTGGGCGCCGCCGGCACCGGTCTGCTGGCGCTGCGCTCCGGCGAGCTCGACTGGAAGGGCCTCAAGCACTGCCTGCTCGCCACCGCGACATCGACGGCGATGATCTATTTCATCATCTTCGGGGCTCAGGTCTACAACACCTTCCTGGCGTTCGCGCAGTTGCCCCAGACCACCGCGGAATGGGTCGCCGCAGCCGGGTTCAGCCCTTGGATCGTGCTGGTCCTGATCCTCCTCGCCTATCTGGTGTTCGGCTGCGTCATGGACTCCCTGTCCATGATCCTGCTCACGATCCCGATCTTCTTCCCCCTGATCATGACGCTGGACTTCGGCATGGGGCCCGAAGAGACCGCCATCTGGTTCGGCATCCTGGTCCTGATCACGGTCGAACTGGGGCTTGTGACGCCCCCGGTGGGGATGAACATCTTCATCATCAACTCGCTGGCGCCGGATATTCCGCTGAGCCAGACCTATCGCGGCGTCGTGCCGTTCCTGATCGCCGAGATAATCCGTATCGCCCTACTCGCGCTAGTTCCGGCGATCATACTGTTCCTGCCACGGATGCTCGGCTGATTTTCTCGGCCCGTGGCAGTTGTGTGATTGTCACCTCCCTGCAGCCTTGATAAGAGGTACTACGGCCTACAAACAGGCTGAACTTGCGTAAGCGCACCAACAAACAGCGCGACGTACACAGGGGGGTTAGAAGCGGTATGGAGTACTTCCTCCAGCAGCTGATCAACGGGGTGACCCTGGGCTCGATCTACGGGCTCATCGCGATCGGCTACACGATGGTCTACGGGATCATCGGCATGATCAATTTCGCCCATGGCGACATCTTCATGATCGGCGCGTTTATCGCACTGATCTTCATCATCCTGCTGGGTGTCACCGCCGGCAGTTCGTTTCTGCTTCTGATCTTCGCGCTGCTGCTCGTCCTCATGATCGCCATGGCGCTGACCGCCGCCTACGGCTGGACCGTGGAGCGCCTTGCCTACCGGCCTCTGCGCACCTCGTTCCGTCTGGCGCCGCTTATCACGGCGATCGGCATGTCTATCGTGCTGCAGAATTACGTGCAGGTCGTCCAGGGCGCGCGCGTGAAGCCGCTGCAGCCGCTGATTTCCGGCAACTTCACGATCATGGAAAAGGTTTCCCCCGAGGGCAATTTCGCCGTCAACCTGTCCTATATCCAGATCCTGATCGTGGCGACGACCCTCATTCTCATGGTCGCCTTCTCGCTGATCATCGCGAAGACCTCTCTGGGCCGCGCCCAGCGCGCCTGCGAGCAGGACCGCAAGATGGCCGCCCTGATCGGCGTCAATGTCGACCGCACCATCTCGCTGACCTTCGTCATGGGCGCGGCGCTCGCCGCCGTCGCCGGCATGATGTACCTGCTCTACTACGGCGTCATCGACTTCTATATCGGCTTCGTCGCCGGCGTTAAGGCGTTCACCGCCGCCGTGCTTGGTGGCATCGGCTCGCTGCCGGGCGCGATGCTCGGCGGGCTGCTGATCGGCCTGATCGAGACTTTCTGGTCTGCCTATTTCTCCATCGAATACAAGGATGTGGCGGCCTTCTCCATCCTCGCGATCGTGCTGATCTTCCTTCCCTCCGGCATCCTCGGCAAGCCGGAGGTGGAGAAGGTATGACGACGGTCTCTTCGCCGCCGCCGGAGCGCGGAATAGCCGACTCCGTCAAGGACGCGGGGCTTGCCGCACTCGTCGCCCTTGCGCTGGCCGCACCGATCATGGGCCTCCGCACCACCGTCGAGCCCGGCGGCAGCGGCCTCGTCATTATCACCGACTGGCCGGTGGTGATCGGCGCCGTCGCGGTCGTGTTCGTGGGGCGACTGCTGCTCGACGTCTTCGTCTGGCGCAAGATCGTCCGTTTCCCGATCGGGGAAAAGTGGTACCGCCGACCGGGCGGCCGGCCGCTCGCCCGGCACGCCGAACGCCTGGGCAGCGTCGTCGGCCCGGCCCTCCTCGCCGCCGCGATCGTGCTTCCGTTCCTGCCGATGTCCGATCGCTACATGATGGACATGTCGATCCTGGTCCTCACCTACGTGATGCTGGGCTGGGGCCTGAACATTGTCGTCGGCCTCGCCGGCCTGCTCGACCTCGGCTACGTCGCCTTCTACGCCGTCGGCGCCTATTCCTACGCTCTGCTGGCCCACTACTTCGACCTCGGCTTCTGGATCTGTCTGCCGCTCGCCGGCATCCTCGCCGCGTTCTGGGGCATCATCCTCGGCTTCCCGGTCCTGCGGCTGCGCGGCGACTACCTCGCCATCGTTACGCTCGCCTTCGGCGAGATCATCCGCGTCGTGCTGCTCAACTGGTACGAGTTCACCAACGGCCCGGACGGCATTTCGGGGATTCCGCGGCCGTCCTTCTTCGGCCTGGAATTCACGCGCGGCGACGACGGCTTCGCGGCCTTCTTCGGGCTCGACTACAGCCCGATGCACCGCATCATCTTCCTCTATTACCTGATCCTTATCCTCGCCCTGATCACCAACTTCGTCACGCTCCGGCTGCGCCGGCTGCCGGTCGGGCGGGCCTGGGAGGCCCTGCGCGAGGACGAGATCGCCTGCCGATCGCTGGGCATCAACACTACCAGCACGAAACTCACCGCCTTTGCCACGGGCGCCATGTTCGGCGGCTTCGCCGGATCGTTCTTCGCCACCCGACAGGGTTTCATCAGCCCGGAATCCTTCACCTTCATCGAGTCCGCGCTGATCCTGGCGATCGTCGTGCTCGGCGGCCTGGGCAGCCAGATCGGCGTCGTCATCGCCGCCGTCGTCATGATCGGCGGTCTCGAGGTCCTGCGCGAACTGAGTTTCCTGAAAGCGATCTTCGGCGAGAACTTCGACCCGACGAACTACCGCATGCTGATCTTCGGCCTCGCCATGGTCGTCATCATGGTGTGGCGACCGCGCGGGCTGATATCGACGCGACAGCCCTCCATATCGCTTGGCCAGCGCAAGGCGATCTCCGGCGACTATGTTGGCGAGGGTCACGGATGAGCGCGACGCAAGCCACCATGGCCCCTTCGAACGGCGCGAACGCCGCAACAGCAGCGGGCCCGGAGATCACGCCGATCCTGACCGTCGACCACTTGACCATGCGCTTCGGCGGCCTCGTCGCCGTCGACGATTTGAGCTTCCTCGCCGGCCGCGGCGACATCACCGCGCTCATCGGCCCCAACGGCGCCGGCAAGACCACGGTGTTCAACTGCATCACCGGCTTCTACAAGCCGACCGAGGGCATGCTGTCCATGCGCCTTGCCGACGGCGACACCTACCTGCTCGAACGCCTGCCCGACTTCAAGATCGCCGCCAAGGCGAAGGTCGCCCGGACGTTCCAGAACATCCGGCTGTTCGGCGGCATGACCGTGCTGGAGAACCTCATGGTCGCCCAGCACAATCCGTTGATGCTGGCCTCCTACTTCACCTTCGGCGGCGTGCTCGGCCTGTCCCATTTCCGCCACTCCGAGCGCGATGCCGTGGAGTTCGCCAAGTACTGGCTGGAACGGATCCGGCTCGTCGACCGCGCCGACGATCCGGCAGCCGACCTGCCCTACGGCGCCCAGCGCCGGCTCGAGATCGCGCGCGCCATGTGCACGCGTCCGGAGCTTCTGTGCCTCGACGAGCCGGCGGCCGGCCTGAACCCGCGGGAATCGGCCGAACTGAACGAATTGCTGCGCTTCATCCGTGACGAGCACGGCACCTCGGTGCTCCTGATCGAGCATGACATGTCGGTGGTCATGGAGATTTCCGACCATGTGATCGTGCTGGACTACGGCAAGAAGATCGCCGACGGCTCGCCGGAGGACATCCGCAACGATGCAGCCGTCATCGCCGCCTACCTTGGCGTCGAGGACGAGGAGGTCGAAGAGGTCGAACGCGAAGTGGAGACGGTAACCAAGGGGCCCGAAGACGCATGATCGGCAACGGCCAGTCCACTCGCGACGCTTCGGCCCCGCTCCTGTCGATCAGGGGAGTCGAGACCTACTACGGCAAGATCGTCGCCCTTCGCGGCGTCGATATCGACGTCAATCCGGGGGAGATCGTCACGCTGATCGGCGCCAACGGCGCCGGCAAGTCGACCCTGATGATGACGATCTGCGGCGACCCGCAGGCGCGCAACGGGACCATCACCTATGACGGGGTCGACATCACGCGGATGGCCACGCACGAGATCATCCGCAGGAAGATCGCCCAGTCGCCCGAGGGCCGGCGCATCTTTCCGCGCATGTCGGTGCTGGAAAACCTGCAGATGGGGGCGATCACCGCGGATCTGGATCATTTCGACGAGGACCTCGAGCGCGTCTTCGCGCTGTTTCCGGTGCTGAAGTCCCGTCAAAGCCAGCGCGGCGGCACGCTGTCGGGCGGCGAGCAGCAGATGCTGGCGATCGCCCGGGCGCTGATGGGCCGGCCGCGGCTGCTCCTTCTGGACGAGCCTTCGCTCGGCCTCGCCCCGTTGATCGTCAAGCAGATCTTCGAGGTCATCGGCGAGCTGAACCGGAATGAGGGCCTGACCGTCTTCCTCGTCGAGCAGAACGCCTACCACGCGCTGAAGCTCGCGCATCGCGGCTATGTCATGGTCAACGGCGCAATCACCATGAGCGGCACCGGCAAGGAACTATTGGCACGCGAGGAAGTCCGGGCGGCCTACCTCGAAGGCGGACGGCACTGAGGAGCGGACGATGGGCATTCTCTGGGAAAGTTCGTTCGGCGTTTTCCTCTTTATGACCGTGTTCCTCGGCGGCGGCGCCGCGTGGTTGTCGGGCCGCGCGATCGCCATCACCTGGCGTCCGGTCGCGCAGATCGTCCTCTACATGATCCTGCTCACCTCGGCGGTTCGCTTTCTTTATTTCGCGCTGTTTCAGGAAACCCTGCTGTCGCTTCACTACTACCTGGTCAATCTGGCGATTCTTCTCGCGATCGCCGGGCTTGGATTTCGCGTAACGCGCGCGCGCCAGATGGTCACCCAGTATCGCTGGCTGTATGAGCGGGCCGGTTTCTTGGGTTGGAAGAAACGCCCCGGCGTAACGGACGCCATTTGATTCCGCCGCGGCACTCAGACCGTGGTTTTTGCTTCTGATCCGTGTAATAAAATTCTTAACCGGGCTTCGTCCCGGACAAACCGAGGGGCCGAACCCGGCCCAAATTTTGAGAGGGAGTAAACTGATGAAGAAACATCTGTTGACCGGTGTGGCGCTTTCGTTCGGCGTCCTCATGTCCGGCACCGCTCTTGCCGATATCACGATCGCCACGACGGGCCCGATGACCGGCCAGTACGCCTCCTTCGGCGCGCAGATGAAGGCCGGTGCCGAGCAGGCCGTCGCGGACATAAACGCCGCCGGTGGCGTCAATGGCGAGAAGCTGGTTCTGGAAGTCGGCGACGACGCCTGCGACCCGAAACAGGCCGTGGCCGTCGCCAACCAGATGGTCGGCAAGAACATCGCGCTGATGGCCGGTCACTTCTGCTCCGGCTCGTCGATCCCCGCCAGCCAGGTCTATTCCGAGGAAGGGATCATCCAGATCTCCCCGGCTTCGACGAACCCGAGCTATACCGACAATCGCCCCGGCCCGGGCACCTATCGCGTCTGCGGCCGTGACGACCAGCAGGGCGAGACCGCCGGCAAGTTCCTGGCCGAACACTTCAAGGACAAGAACATCGCCATCGTTCACGACAAGACCGCCTACGGTAAGGGGCTTGCCGACGAGACCAAGAAGTACATGAACGAGGCCGGCAAGCAGGAAGCCCTTTACGAGGCCTACACGGCCGGTGAAAAGGACTACACCGCTCTCGTCTCCAAGCTGAAGCAGGAGAACATCGACGTTCTCTATGTCGGCGGCTACCACACCGAGGCCGGCCTCATGGCCCGCCAGATGCGCGACCAGGGCATGGATACCGTCCTCGTCTCGGGTGACGCGCTGGTGACCGACGAGTACTGGCAGATCACCGGCGACGCCGGCCAGGGCACGCTGATGACCTTCTCGCCGGATCCGCGCAAGAATCCGGAAGCCGCGCCGGTCGTCGAGGCACTGGAGAAGGCCGGCAAGACGGCCGAGGGCTACGCACTCTACACCTACGCCGCGATCCAGGCATGGGCGCAGGCCGCCGAAGCCGCCGGTTCGACCGACTATGATGCGGTCATCGAGAAGCTCAACGCCGGCGACTTCGACACCGTCCTCGGCAAGCTGTCCTTCAACGACAAGGGCGACGTGACCCTGCCGGGCTACGTGTTCTACGAGTGGAAGGACGGCAAGTACGATTACATGCAGTAATCGGCACTGCCACAACCGATACGGAAAGCCCGGCCTCGCGCCGGGCTTTCTTTTTGCGCTACTCGATCGTCATTCCGGTGAAACCATCGCCCCGGTCGGAGATCTCCAGCACCAGCTTGCGCCGCACAGCCTCCGCAAAGCTCGTCTCCCCGTCGACGGTCACGACGAAACTGCCCGGCCCGATGATGATCCGGGTCGCGAAAGCGCGCTCCAGATCGTAGCCGACCGGCCGTCCGCCGCAGCCCTGCAAGCGGCACAGGATCGCCAGGCCGTTGATCGTCACGCCGGCCGCCAGTGCCTCCTGGCGTGTCGTCTCGATCGAAGGACCGCTCCAGCTGTTGGCGCTGTCGGCGGAGATGTCGATCACCTTCCGCAGGCCCGTGATGTCGTTGCCTTCGATCAGCGCGAGCCCCTTTCGGATCGCGCTGCCGATGGCGTTTCGCCCGTAGGCGAGCCGCGGCGTCGACAGGAGCGCGTCGGCGAAGTCCTGGGCAGCGTCGGCGCCGTCGATCACGGTCCAAGGCACGACCACCGCCTGCGAGGTATGGTCGCCCCACTCCACGTAGGTGACCGCGATTTTTTGCAGGAGGCCGCCCGCGATGGCGTTGAGCACCTCCGGATGGGTAATGGCGGCCGCGTAGCCCCGCCGCTGGAAGCGTATCTCCGAGGTATCGATCGAGCCCGAGGCATCGGCGAGCAGGACGAGTTCGAGATCGACCTCCTGCCGGGCCAGCGCAACGGACGCGGCCGATATCGCGATCAGGAGAACCCACGCACGAATGCCGACCATCCGCCCCTCCTCGATGTCGTGATCTCCATAGAACTAGGAAGCCGATCCCGGCCGACCATAGCGCGCGATCACCAAGACCGACTGTATCAACGACGATGGCGGTTGGATTCTGCCGACCAAATCCCTTGCGAGAGCCGCCGGTGCGGGGGCCGGAGCCGCTCTCTTGAGATTTTCCCATATTCGGGAGATATTCCCGAATATGGATGCTCCCGAACCGGCGTCGTCAATCGACACCTGTATCGCGCGGCGCCTCAAGGAACTGCGCGGCGAACGTGGCTGGTCGCTCGACGGCCTCGCGGCCCGCAGCCGCGTGAGCCGCGCCACGCTCTCCCGGCTGGAGAACGCCGAGGTGAGCCCGACGGCGGCCGTCCTCGGCAAGCTCTGCACCGCCTTCGGCCTGACGCTGTCGCGGCTGATGCTGATGGTCGAGGACGATTTCGCCCCCCTGGTACGCCGCGGCGCCCAGACCGTCTGGACGGACACCACCACCGGCTTCACCCGTCGCATCGTCTCCCCGCCCGCCGGTGCACTCGCCGGCGAGGGCCTGGAATGCGGCCTGGAGCCCGGCGCGCGGATCACCTACGACGCCCCGCCGCGACCGGGTCTCGAACACCATCTGATAATGATCGAGGGAGAACTCCGGATGACCGTCGACGGCCACGCGCACGACCTGAGACCCGGCGACTGCCTGCGCTACCAGCTCTACGGACCCAGCGAATTCGTCACGCCCTGTCATACAGGCGCGCGATATATCCTCTTCACGGTGCGGACATGAACCACGCCCCTGCCATCTCGGTGGCATCCGAAACCGATCTGGAGGCGCGCGTCGGCGAATTCGCCGGCCTTCTCCATGCCTGCGTCCATGCCGGCGCCAACATCAATTTCGTGCTGCCGTTTTCACGGGACGATGCCGAAGCGTACTGGCGTGGCAAGGTGCTGCCGCCGGTCCGCGCGGGCACCCGCATCGTCTGGATCGCCGGTGCTGGCGACACGATCGCGGGTTCGGTGCAGCTCGATACCGATACCCCGCCGAACCAGCCCCACCGCGCCGAAGTGACCAAGCTGCTGGTCCATCCCGATCACCGGCGGCGCGGCATCGCGCAGGCGCTGATGGCCGCGCTTCATCGGCACGCCGCCGGTCTCGGCCGGACCCTGATCACGCTCGATACCCGCACCGGCGACATGGCCGAGCCGCTCTATGCCTCGCTCGGCTACCACACCGTCGGCACGATCCCCGACTTCTGCCGCGACCCCGTCGAAGAGCGCCTCCACCCGACAACGATCATGTACAAGGTGCTCTGAGCGCCGGTATCCTCGGCTGCGATTCCGCTGGAAGTTCCTGACTCAAGCATCGGACGAGACTCGATGATTCCCGGCCCCCGCAATCTCCTGACCGACGTTCCCGGCCTTCTGGTCGGCCATGCCGACGACGACGGCCTCCTGTCCGGAACGACCGTCGTCCTTTGCGACGAGGCGACCACCGCGTCCGTCGACGTGCGCGGCGGCGGGCCCGGCACACGCGACACCGAACTGCTCAGCCCCGAGATGACCGTGCCCGGCGTCGATGCCGTGGTGATCTCGGGCGGATCGGCCTACGGCCTCGACGCCGCCTCCGGGGTCCAGGCCTGGCTGCGCGACAAGGGCCGCGGCTATCCGGTCGGCCCAGTGACGGTGCCGATCGTACCGCAGGCGATCCTGTTCGACCTCATCAACGGCGGCGACAAGGATTGGGGCCGGTTCCCGCCCTATCGCGACCTCGGATGGTCGGCTTGCGATCGGGCCGGCGTCGACTTCGCCGTCGGTTCGGTCGGCGCGGGGTTGGGATGCACGACGGCGCGCCACCGCGGCGGACTGGGATCGGCGTCGCTCGTTACCGAGGACGGATTCACGGTCGGCGCCATTGTCGCGGTCAACTGCGTCGGCCGGGTGACGATCGGCGACGGACCGCACTTCTGGGCCGGCGGCTGGGAGGTGGGCGACGAGTTCGGCGGTCGCGGCCTGCCATCGCGTGTCGAGGAGGAGGCGCTGAAGCCCTATTCCAAGCTGGACGCGCTGTCCGCCACCACGCCGGCGCTGGTCGCCACCGACGCGATCCTCACCAAGGCCGAGGCGAAGCGGCTGGCGGTCATGGCGCAGGACGGCATGGCGCGGGCCATCCATCCGGTGCACACCCCGCTCGACGGCGATACGGTGTTCGCGCTGGCGACCGGCAGGACGGCGATGAAGGATCCGACGCTCGATATGCTGCGCATCGGCGCCGCCGCCGCCCGCTGCCTCGCCCGCGCGATCGCACGGGCGGTCTTTGAGGCGGGACAGGACGGCCGCGGTCCGGCGAAATGGCCGGCCTACCGGGACGAATTCCCGCGCTGATCCCTATGCTAATCCCTATTCTGCCGCTTCCAGCACCGGGCCCGTCGCCACGGTCGGCACGTCCCAGCGCCGGTTCAGCCCATCGAAGCGCTGCCGCGCCTTGGCGACATTGGCGGCCTTCACCGGGCCGAAGCCGCGGATCAGCTCCGGCACCCTGGCGATCTCGATGGCCAGACCCAGCTTCTTCGCGTCCAGTCCGGCGGCGAGCTTCGCAAGCGTTGCCTCGAACTCGGCGATCAGCGCCCGCTCCTCGCGCCGCTCCGCCGTGTAACCGAACGGATCGAAGCGCGTGCCACGCAGGCCCTTCAGCCGGGTGAGCATCCCGAACACCGGGAAGATCCACGGACCGAAGCTCCGCTTCGCCGGCCGGCCGGTGCGCGGATCCATGCGCGACAGAAGCGGCGGAGCGAGCTGGACCGAGATCCTGCCACCGCCCTCGAACTGCTTGTCCAGCGCGGCGCGGAACTCCGGCGCGGTGTAGAGCCGGGCCACCTCGTACTCGTCCTTGTAGGCCATCAGCTTGAACAGCGATTCCGCCGCCTGCCGGGTGAGCTTCAGGTTCGCGCCCTTCAGCTTTTCCTCGGCCGCGCGGACCGTCGAGACGGACCTCAGGAAGCGTTCGGCATAGGCCTCGTCCTGATAGGCGATCAGCTCCTTGGCGAGGAAGACGATGCGCTCGTCGAGCGGCATGTCGGCCGGCTTCGTCGTGTCCTCGACAAGCCCCTGGAACAGCTCGGGCTGCGCGGCAAGCAGCCGGCCGGCGGCGAACGCCAGCAGGTTGGCGTCGACGGCGGCGCCGTTCAGCCGGATCGCCTGCTCGACCGCCTTGCGGCGCAAGGGCAGCAGCCCCGTCTGCCAGGCGAAGCCGACCAGCATCATGTTGGCGAAGATCGTGTCGCCGAGCGCGGTTTCGGCGAACCGGGCGATCGCCGCCGCGTCGACGCCCTTCACCGCCTCGCCCACGGTGCGGGCGATGCGCTGGGCGTTGAAGCTCTGCACCTGGTGCATGACGAATTCCGCGGTCGGCGCGACGTCGGTGTTCAGCACCGCGCGAGTGCGGTCCGGCGCGCACAAGCTGAGCGCCTCGGCGCCGCCGGCGACCACCAGGTCGGCGGCGAGCAGCACGTCGAGCGACCCGACCGGAATGCGCGGCCCCTCGATGGCAACGTCCGGGGCGGCAAAGCGCACATGCGAAGTGACCGGCCCGTTCTTCTGGGCAAGTCCGGTCATGTCGAGGGTCGAGGCGTTGAGGCCGTCGAGATGGGCCGCCGTCGCCAGCACCGCCGATGTGGTGGTGACGCCCATGCCGCCGATACCGGTGAGCAGCAGGTTGACCGGGGCGGCGCCGATATCCGCCTGCGGTTCGGCCAGCTTGGCCGCCAGCGCGGCGATGTCGAAGTCGGCTCCCGCCACCTTGCGCGGGCCCGCGCCCGTCACCTCGACGAAGCTCGGGCAGAAGCCCTTCACGCAGGAATAGTCCTTGTTGCAGCTCGACTGGTTGATGCGGCGCTTCTCGCCGAACTCGGTCATCAGCGGCTCGACCGAGATGCAGTTCGACTGCACCGAGCAGTCGCCGCAGGCCTCGCAGACTCGCGGATTGATGAACACCCGCTTGTCCGGGTTTTCGTACTGCCCCTTCTTGCGGCGGCGGCGCTTCTCCGCCGCGCAGGTCTGATCGAAGACGATGACGGAGACGCCGGGGAACGCCGCGAACTCCTCCTGGATCGCGTTCAGGTCGTCGCGGTGCTTCAGCGGCACGCCGGCCGGCAGATCGGCCGGGGAATAGAGATGCGGACGCTCCGACAAGAGCGCGATGCGCTCGACGCCCTCCGCCTGCACCTGGGCGACGAGCTGGCGCACGTCGAGCGGGCCGTCATGGGTCTGTCCGCCGGTCATGGCGACGGCGTCGTTGAACAGGATCTTGTAGGTAATCGGCGCGCGCGCCGCCACCGCGGCGCGGATCGCCAGGATGCCGGAATGATAATAGGTGCCGTCGCCGAGATTGACGAACATGTGCTTCGTCTTCGAGAACGGGAACTGGCCAAGCCACGACGCGCCCTCGCCGCCCATGGCGATCAGGCCTTCGGTGGTGCGGCCGTTGATCTCGGTCATCGCGTGGCAGCCGATTCCCGGCATGGCGCGGCTGCCTTCGGGCGTCACGGTCGAGGTCGAGTGCGGGCAGCCCGAGCAGAAATAGGCCGACCGCACGGCGTCGGTGGCGTGCTCGTCGCTCCAGGTCTGGCGGGCGGCGAGGCGCCGGGCGCCCTCCTCCATCGCGCCCTTGCGGGCGGTCTTCGGCAGGAACGCGATCAGCGCCGGGGCGACCTCGCCCGGGCCACATTCGCGGATATCCGGCAGGAAGGCACGGCCGTCGGGACGCGTCTTGCCGTACACCTGGGGCCGCTGGTCGGCGGCCCAGTGGAACATCAGGTCCTTGAGCTGCGGCTCGATGACCGCGCGCTTGTGCTCGACCACCATGACGCGATCGAGCCCCCTGGCGAAGCCGGAAATCGCCTCCGGCTCCAGCGGCCACGGCATCGCCACCTTGAAGACGGCAAGACCGATCTCCTGCGCAACCGCCTCGGTGATGCCGAGAAGGTCGAGCGTCTGGCGCACGTCACGATAGGCCTTGCCCGTCGTGACGATGCCGAAGCGCGGATTGTCCGAGCCAAACACCTTGCGGTCGAGCCGGTTGGCCCGGACATAGGCCTTGGCGGCAGGCAGCCGCAGGGTGCGGTTCAGGACCTCGGTGTCGAGACGCGTCTTGAGCTGGAGATTGGTGTTCAGCTCGGCCGCCTGGCGCGGATCGGCGTGGTCGAGCGGGCGGCGGATCGAAATCCGGTTCGGATCGACATTGACGATCCCGGAGGAATCCATCGTGTCGGCGAGCGCGATCAGCGCCACCCACAGGCCCGAATAGCGCGACATCGCGATGCCGTGCAGGCCGTAGTCGAGCACGTCCTGCAGGTCGGAGGGGTTGAGGATCGGGATCTCGGAATGGATGAAGGCGTGCTCGCTCTGGACGGGAAGCGAGGAGGACTTGGCCAGATGGTCGTCGCCGGCGATCGCCAGCACGCCGCCGGCCGCCGCCGTGCCGCTGGCGTTGGCGTGGCGCAGAACGTCGCCGGCCCGGTCGACGCCGGGTGCCTTGCCGTACCAGATGCCGAACACGCCGTCGTGGTCGCTCTCGCCGGCAAGGCCGACCTTCTGCGTGCCCCAGACGGCGGTTGCCGCCAGCTCCTCGTTGAGTCCCGGATG
The DNA here is from genome assembly GCF_025397915.1 of Microbaculum marinisediminis. Lineage (NCBI taxonomy): Bacteria > Pseudomonadati > Pseudomonadota > Alphaproteobacteria > Hyphomicrobiales > Tepidamorphaceae > Microbaculum > Microbaculum marinisediminis. The sequence continues at coordinate 387,934 of NZ_JALIDZ010000005.1, read as the reverse complement.
GAAAACCAGGTCATGGCTGTCGAGGAAGCGTTTCGCGCGTTCCAGCTGCTGGTCGTAGCCGGCCAGCGGCGAGCCGCGATAGCCGGAGATGTAGCCCGCGGTCTTCAGCCCCGTGGCGCGGTCGCGCCGGATCTGGTCGAGCGGGAGGCGCACCAGCGCCTGGATGCCGGTCATGTAGACCTGGCCGCGGTCCAGTACGTATTTGTCGTCGAGCGTGACTTCGCGGGCAATCGCGTTCATCGGCAGCCTCTTGCCTGTCCGGCACCGGCCTTTCCGTAGCGGCAGGCGAACCGGGCTTGTTCGCTGTATGGCTTATTATCTCGCGTTCCGACGAAAAAACTGTGCTATCCTTGCGCGTTCCAATCAGATACTCGCAAGGATGTTCCGCTGAATGTCGACACGCGAAAAAATTTCACTCGATGCCGGCGACGTCCGAATTCTGCGGGAATTGCAGCGCGACGCCTCCCGGCCGGTGGCCGAGATCGCCAAGGCGGTGAACATGTCGCAGACGCCGTGCTGGCGGCGGATCAAGCGGCTGAAGGAGACCGGGGTCATCAAGGCGACGGTGGCGATCCTCGACCGCGAGGCGCTGGGCCTCGACTTCGTCTCCTACGCTTTCGTCAAGCTGGCCATGCCGAGCCGGGAGAACATGGAGACCTTCGACCGCATGATGCGGGCCTGGCCCGAGGTGGTGTTCTGCGAGCGCGTGACTGGCGCCGTCGACTACATGATCAAGGTCGTCGTGGAGGACATGCGCGCCTATGACGAGTTCCTGCGGTTCCGCCTGCTGGACTCCGAGCTCGTCACCGATGTCCAGTCGCGCATCGTCGTGGCGACCACGAAGGATTCGACCGAACTGCCGCTGCCGAACGAAGGCTAGCGTCGGACTTTCGGGATCGCGCCAGCACGAACGCCGACGCCCCCCGGACGCTTTCCCCAAACGCCCTCAAGGATAGACACCGGCTGCCGCCCCGGCCTGTCGTCCGGCGTGGCGGCCCGCGGCGTCCGAACGGGCCCGGGGAGCGACATTCGAGCTGTGTTGGCCTACAAGTTTGGACGACTGTTTTCTGGCAAGGGGGCGTGACCATGGCCAGGACGTCGAACGATTTCAATCTCATCCGGGAATTGGGCGACGCGAAGCTTTTCGACACGGAGCGCCAGGAGGGCAAGGATGGCCGCGAACGATCCGCTCAGCATCGGCATTCTGGTGATCATGTATTTCGGCGATGTCGTCTTCGCCGTCAGCGGCGCCCTGACGGCGGCACGCTACCGCATGGATGTCCTGGGCTTCGTGCTGATCGGCACCATCACCGGCATTGGTGGCGGCACCATCAGGGACCTGCTTCTCGGCCGTCCGGTGTGGTGGACGCAGGACCCCACCGAGCTGATCCTGTGCGTGGCCGCGGCGCTGATCACCTTCTTCGTCTCTCCCGGCGAAAATAACCGCCGCCGGGGTATGGTCTGGGCCGACGCCCTGGGCCTGGCAGCCTTCGCGGTGGTCGGTTGCCACATCGCACTGGCGTTCGGCGCGCCCTTCGTGGTCGCCGTCTTCATGGGCATGATCACGGCCACCGGCGGCGGCCTCCTTCGCGACGTGATCACCAACACGCAACCGATGATCCTGTGCGGGCAGCTCTATGCCACCACCGCTCTGGTCGGCTCCCTGACCTACGCCACCCTCGCCTATCTCGCAGTTCCCGGATTGATGGCCGAAACCGCTGCATTTCTGGCCGCCTTTTCGCTCCGCGCGGCGGCCATCGTCTTCGATATCCGGATGGGCCCGCCGGGAGAGTTCCTGCGGATCGGCGCGTCGAAGGACTCGACATCCGAATGAAGGCGCCGGCCGCGCAGCGGTCGTATGATCGCGCACCGCGAGCCGAACCGGGTGACCGACCTAGGCCACGTACAGGGTGGGTTGCCGCTGCTTTCGCCAACCGGGCGAGCAGATGACCGTGACGATGAACCGCCACGATCCGCCTTCCTTGCGCAGCACGTAGTGCGCATCGACGACCTCGATCGACGAGCCGTCGCTGCGAAGGCGCCTGATGTTGCGGGCATCGGCGATCGCCATGCCCTCGCCGCTCGGCCGCACCGTCAGCGTATCGTAGACCGAATGGCTGAAACCTTCGTCTATCAGGCGCGCGAACAGATCCTCAAGCATCGCGATCTTGGCCGCGCGGTCCGGCAGGTTGAACGACTTCTCCGAGTGCATGAAAAGGGCCGGCTCTGTGTGGAAGTCGGCCATGGCGCCGAAATCCCGGGCATTCCAGGCGGCAATGTAGCGGTCATAAAAGGCCTGTATTTCGGCCCTAACGGCGTCCGTCATCGCGGGCCTCCTTTACTAATGCAATTCCGGTCCCCGTTCGTTGGATCATAGCACATAATTAGCCGGCGCCATACCGAACAGCGAGCACACCGGCGTGAACCGGGGCCCGCGCGCGCCCGAAACAGGCCCCGACATGGCACCGAAAAGGCCTTGAAAAGACAGGGGAATCGGTCAGTTCAGCCGAACCGCTGAATCGAATAGGGCGCGGGATCGACCACCGGCGTCTGCCCGCAGATCATATCCGCCAAAAGCCGCCCGCTGATCGGTCCGAGCGTCAGGCCGAGATGGGCGTGGCCGAAATCGAGCCAGAGGCCCGGATGCCGCGGCGCCGGGCCGATGACGGGGACGGAATCGGGAAACGACGGCCGCCGCCCCATCCAGGGATCGTGCTCCAGCGGCGCCTCGATCGGCAACAGTTCGCGGGCACGGGGCTCGACGCGGGCGAGCTGCACCGGGGTCGGCGGCGCGTCGCGATCGGCGAACTCGATACCGGTGGTCACGCGCAGGCCGGCGGCCATCGACGAGGCGGCGTAGCCATAGGCGAGATCCACGACCGGGCGGTTGAGACCGCCGTCGCCGGCGGGACTGAAATGCATGTGGTAGCCGCGCTTGACCGCGAACGGCAGCCGGTAGCCGAGCGGATGGAGCAGGTCCGTCGACCACGGCCCGAGCGCCACGACGACCTCGCCGGCGGCAATGGCGCCGTTGTCGGTCTCGACCGTCCAGCCGTCGGCGTCGGGCACCAGCCGGTCGACCCTGTGCTGCAGGATCTCGCCCCCGCCCGTCGCAAACAGCCGCGCATAGGCCTTCACGGTGGCGCCCGGATCGGTCAGCGAGGCGATGTCGTGCCACAGCTCGGCCTTCCGGAAGACGGGCTTCAGGTGCGGCTCCAGCTCGCGCGCCTCGTTGACGTCGAGCACGGTGAAGCCGCACCCGGTCTCGCTTGCGACCTGGCGCTCCAGCGCGGCGGCGTCGAACTGCGCCTCGGTGCGATAGATCTGCAGCCAGCCGTTCTCGCGCAACAGGCTGTCGACGCCGGCCTCGCGAATGAACGCCTTGTGCTCGGGGATGGCATGGGCGAGCAGCGCCATCACGGCGGCCCCGTTGCTGCGCAGCCTGGCCTCGGTCGAATTGGCGTAGAGCTGCAACAGCCAGGGCGCGAGCTTCGGCATGGCGCGCCAGTGGAAATGCATCTCTGGCCGGTCGTTGAGGCCGTATCGCAACAGCGCCAGCGGGTTGCGCGGCATGGCGATCGGGACGTAGGTGCCGCCCTCGATCACGCCGGTATTGCCGTAGGAGGTTTCCTCGCCCGGGTCGCGCCGGTCGATCAACGTGACCGCGCGGCCGCGCCTTTGCAGGTGCAGGGCCGCCGAAACGCCGACGACGCCCGCGCCGATGACCACGATGTCCCGATCGGCCATGACATGTATCCTCAGGCTGGCCCGGTTCCCTTGAAACGGGCAGCCAACACCTCTAACGCGGCGTCACCGCGCCTACAATGGGGCTGTCCCGCCCCGATCGCCGCCCCTGGTCGTTGAGACCGCCGGACATTCCTGCTAAAGACCGCGCTTCCCTGTCACCATACGAAAAAGAGCCGATGATTCCGCGCTATTCCCGCCCAGAAATGGCATCCATCTGGGCGCCCGAGACGAGATTCCGCATCTGGTTCGAGATCGAGGCCGCCGCCGCCGAGGCAATGGCCGAGATCGGCCTGATCCCCGTCGACGCGGCCGCGACGATCCGCGCGAAGGGCGACGCCGCCGAATTCGACGTCGCCCGCATCGACGAGATCGAGCGCGAGGTGAAGCACGACGTCATCGCCTTCCTGACCCATCTGGCCGAGTTCGTCGGCCCGGATTCCCGTTTCGTCCACATGGGCATGACGTCGTCGGACGTGCTCGACACCTGCCTCGCGGTCCAGCTCACCCGCGCCGCCGACCTGCTGATCGCCGATGTCGAGGCCCTGCTGGCGGCCATCGAGAAGCGCGCCGTCGAGCACAAGATGACGCCGACGGTGGGCCGCAGCCACGGCATCCATGCCGAACCGACCACGTTCGGCGTCAAGCTGGCCGGGTTCTACGCCGAATTCTCGCGCAATCTCGCGCGCCTGGCCGACGCCCGCGCGGAAATCGCCACCTGCGCGCTGTCCGGCGCGGTCGGCACCTTCGCAAACATCGATCCGCGCATCGAGGCCCGCGTCGCCGAGAAGCTGGGGCTTCAGCCCGAGCCAGTCTCCACCCAGGTGATCCCGCGCGACCGCCACGCCGCCTTCTTCGCCACCCTGGGCGTCGTCGCCTCGTCGGTGGAACGGCTGGCCACCGAGATCCGCCACCTGCAGCGCACCGAGGTGCTGGAGGCCGAGGAATATTTCTCGCCCGGCCAGAAGGGCTCCTCGGCGATGCCGCACAAGCGCAATCCGGTGCTGACGGAGAACCTGACCGGGCTTGCCCGCATGGTTCGCGCCTACGTCACCCCGGCGCTGGAGAACGTGGCGCTCTGGCACGAGCGCGACATCTCGCACTCCTCCGTCGAGCGCATGATCGGTCCCGACGCCACGGTGACGCTCGATTTCGCGCTGGTCCGCCTCACCGGCGTCGTCGACAAGCTGGTCGTCTACCCCGAGCGCATGCAGGCCAATCTCGACCGCCTCGGCGGCCTGGTGAACTCGCAGCGGGTGCTGATCGCGCTGGCCCAGGCCGGCATGAGCCGCGAGGACGCCTACCGCACGGTCCAGCGCCACGCCATGCGGGTCTGGAACGGCGAAGGCCAGTTCCTGGACTTTCTGAAGTCCGACCCGGAAGTGACTCAGCGGATTCCGGAATCCGATCTCGAGGCCTTGTTCGACCTCGGCTACCACTTCAAGAACGTCGACACGATCTTCGCCCGGGTCTTCGGCAAGAGCTGACGCCGCTTCCGGCGGGTAGGGCTTCCCGCAGGCCGGGCTTTCCCTACCCTGCTCATTCCCGCGAAAGCGGGCGGAATCCAAACAAAAACGGCCCGGGAAGTCCCGGGCCGCTCGAAATCCGCTTACGTCGCTCAGAAACCGGCGCTCAGCCTTCGTTCTGGAGCTGATCCATCGCCGTCACCAGCAGCTCGTCCATGGTGCGGCGGATCTGGTGGTCGGACTGCTCGACGCCGGCCGCGTCGAAGTCGCCGCGGACTTTGCGGAACACGTCCTCGTCACCGGCTTCCTCGAAATCGGCGACCACCACTTCCTTGGCATAGGCCTCGGCGGCATCGCCGGTCTTGCCGAGCTTTTCCGCGGCCCACAGGCCGAGCAGCTTGTTGCGCCGCGCTTCGGCCTTGAAGCGCATTTCCTCGTCGTGCGCGAATTTCTCCTCGAAACCCTTCTTGCGCCTCTCGAATTCCGACATTCATGCCTCCAATTGAAAAGCGCTGAACCAGCGCCCGGCGGGCCAAGCCCGACAGCCCAAATCGGGCCTTGCATACTCGCCCGCCCCCCCCAAATCAACAGCACCGGTGACCCTATCGGTACGGTTTTCGACCCGCGATCATCCGCCGTCTCGCGCGCGTTGTATCGCCGGGTCGGATCGGATAGGGTGCGCGCGACTTTCCGGACGAATCCGCCATGATGGCGCGTCCGTTTCTTCGGTAACATGTATGGGCTCGGTGCCGCCCAAGTCGAGGGTGCCACGTTTCCTATGACAGGTCTGATACGAATGAACCGCCGCCGCAGAGTCTACGAAGGCAAGGCCAAGATCCTCTATGAGGGACCCGAACCGGGAACGCTCGTCCAACACTTCAAGGACGACGCCACGGCCTTCAACAAGAAGAAACACGCCCAGATCGAGGGCAAGGGTGTGCTCAACAACCGGATTTCCGAGCACATCTTCCAGCACCTGAACGAGATCGGCGTACCGACCCACTTCATCCGGCGGCTCAACATGCGCGAGCAGTTGATCCGCGAGGTCGAGATCATCCCGCTCGAGGTCGTGGTCCGCAACGTCGCCGCCGGCTCGCTGTCGCAGCGCCTGGGCATCGACGAGGGCACGCAGCTGCCCCGCTCGATCATCGAGTTCTATTACAAGAACGACGAGCTCGACGACCCGATGGTCGCCGAGGAGCACATCACCGCGTTCGGCTGGGCCAGCCCGCAGGAGATCGACGACATCATGTCGCTGGCCCTGCGCGTCAACGACTTCCTCACCGGCCTGTTCCTCGGCGCCGGCATCCGTCTCGTCGACTTCAAGATCGAGTTCGGCCGCCTGTACGAGGGCGACATGATGCGCATCGTGCTCGCCGACGAGATCAGCCCGGATTCCTGCCGTCTGTGGGACATCCAGTCGGGCGACAAGCTCGACAAGGACCGGTTCCGCCGCGATATGGGCGGCCTCGTCGAGGCCTACCAGGAAGTCGCCCGCCGGCTGGGCATCATGGTCGGCAACGAGCCGAACGTGCCGCGCGGCCCGGTTCTGGTGCAGTAACGGCCCCGACAACAGGAAAATACCCGCCATCATGAAGGCACGCGTCACCGTCACCCTGAAGAACGGCGTCCTCGATCCGCAGGGCAAGGCCATCCAGCACGCCCTCTCCTCCCTCGGCTTCTCGGGCGTCGAGGACGTTCGCCAGGGCAAACTGATCGAGCTCGAGCTGTCGGGCAGCGACCGGGAGAAGGCCAGGACCGAGCTGGAAGCCATGTGCGAGAAGCTGCTCGCCAACACCGTCATCGAGAACTACTCGATCGAGCTGGTGTAGGGCCGGGCCGCACGCGCAAACGTTTCGGGCACAAGATGGCAAGTTCGCTCGGCCGGATCTGGAAGAAGCACCTCCGGCCCTTCGTCCCGTTCCCGAAGCAGAAGACGCTGAAACTGTGGTTTCCGCCGTTCCATGACCGCAACGTCGCCCATCTGATCAACCGGCACCGGATCGATCTGGTGCTCGACGTCGGCGCCAATACCGGCCAGTACGCCCGTCGCCTGCGGGCGTCGGGCTACAAGGGCCGCATCCTGTCGTTCGAGCCGCTGATGGAAGCCTGGACCCAGGCCGCGGCCCAGGCCGCCCAGGATCCGCTCTGGGACATGGCGCCGCCGATGGCGCTGGCCGCCGAAGGCGGCACGGCGGCGCTGAACGTCTGCCGCGACACCTCACTCACCTCGCTGCAAAGACCGCTCGACGGCGCCGGCCCCGAGGGCCTGGCGGTGGAGCGCATCGAGACGGTCGAGTGCCGCAGCCTCGACGAGGCGGCCGCCGAGGCGCTGTCGAAGGCCGAACGCCCGTTTCTCAAGATCGACGTGCAGGGTTTCGAGAAACCGGTGCTCGCCGGCGCTGAGGAAACGCTGGCGCGCTGCGTCGGCATTCAGATCGAGTTGTCGCTCGATCCGCTCTACGAAGACGAGCCGGACTATCTGGAGATCCTGAGCGATCTCGAATCCCGCGGCTTCCACCTCGCCTTCACCCTGCCGGTCCAGAGCAAGCAGAAGCTCGGGCCCATGGACCAGTTCGACGGGCTGTTGTTCCGGCGGGAGGCCTAGCTTGCAGCTAGCGAGAGCGCTCGCGAGCGCTGCTCAGAACCAGAAATAAATACATGGCACAAAACCTGGTGTATCCATGAAAAATTTAAAAACATATCTTTTCGAAGGGATTGTAACACCAGAGCGGGCGCAGATAAGCATAGAATATAAAACAAGCTTTACACACCTATCCACAGGACAAAGTGGAACCGCCCACATAAACATAATTTTAAATAAAATTTCAATTTGGGCCGATATGGAAGATGATTGGAATGTATATGATCTAATAAATACATTATACAATATAATTCTAAATGATCTCGCAATAATAGGATACCTAGAGGGGCATTACTACAGCGTCGACATATTCAGAGCAATTAACAGAGATAATAAAATTGATATAGTATTCGGAATAGATATTCCCTGCATAAAAGAAATAAATGCTAAAAGAAATACTAAAATAGAATTTAATGAAATAAGGAATCTATGCATAGGAAAAAGTGGAATAATTTTAAGAAGGAGCCTTAGAGACTTAACATCCGCAATGAAAAACGCCGACGACACTGGATTTTATTGCTACAGATCAATAGAATCTTTAAAAAATCACTTTGTTTATGAAAACAATATCGAAAATTTAAAAGAATACGATCAATGGAAGATATTTAGAGATAAAATAAAATTGAAAAAGGACGATATAATGGAAGTAAAATCATTCTCAGACAATATATGACACGGGCACTACTTAATAACAACATCTGATGATAGGCTAAGATTATTTAGCTTAACCTGGAATATGGTGGGATTGTATATAGAATACTGCCTGAGTAGAAATAAATAACACAACGCGGGAAAGTAGCTTTCTCCTTCGTTGTGTTCTGATATAGAGCCCTACAAACAAGTGCTCTCCCACATCGACTCCTGCGCTCCAGAGGCCGTGCCTTGAAATCCGCCATTGTCCTCTTCCCCGGCATCAACCGCGAACGCGACATGGCGCGCGCGCTGGAAATCGCCGGCGGCCGCAAGCCGGCCATCGTCTGGCACAAGGAAACCGAGCTGCCGGACGTCGACCTGGTCGTCATTCCCGGCGGCTTCTCCTACGGCGACTATCTGCGCTGCGGCGCGATCGCCGCGCGCTCGCCGATCATGCGCGACGTCATCGCCAGGGCCGAGGCCGGCGTCACCGTGCTCGGTGTCTGCAACGGCTTCCAGGTGTTGACCGAGACGGGCCTGCTGCCCGGCGCGCTGATGCGCAACGCCGATCTGAAGTTCGTCTGCAGGGACGTGCACCTGCGCGTTGAGACCACCGGCACCCGCTTCACCAGCGCCTATGAACAGGGCCAGGTGATCCGCGTTCCCGTCGCCCACGGCGACGGCAACTATTTCGCCGACGCCGAGACGCTGAAGCGGCTCGAGGACGACGGGCGCGTGGTGTTCCGCTACTGCGACGCCGACGGCGCCGTGACCGGCGAGGCCAACCCGAACGGCTCGATCGGCAACATCGCCGGCGTGCGCAACGACCGCGGCAACGTGCTCGGCCTGATGCCGCACCCCGAGGACCATGTGGAAGCGGTCCAGGGCTCGACCGACGGCCTCGGCATTTTCCGGAGCATGGTCGCGGCGCTGGAGACCGCCTGATGCGCACCGCCACGGAGGCCCGGTAATGGCCGGTGAAGCCGGCGCGGGCGTCACCCTCTACGGTGCCCCCTACTCCGTCTATGTCCGGATCGCCAGGATGGCGCTTCACGAGAAGGGCGTGGCCTACGACCAGGAGCCGGTCGATATCTTCGCCGCGGGCGCGGAGACCGAGGCCTACCTGGCGCTCAATCCCTTCGGCAGGATCCCGGCGCTGCAACACGGCGACTTCGTGCTCTACGAGACCCAGGCCATCACCCGCTACATCGACGAGGCCTTCGAGGGGCCCGCCCTGCAGCCGCAGGCGCCGACGGCGCGCGCGCGCATGGCCCAGGTGATCGGCATCGTCGATTCCGTCGCCTATCGCACCCTCGTCTGGGACGTCTATGTCGCCCATACCGCCCGGTCCAAGGGCGAGGGCGCCGAGCACGACGCCCGGATATCCGCCGCGATTCCGCTGGCGACCACCTGCCTTGCCGAGTTCGACCGGCTTCTCGACGGCCGGCCCTGTTTCGGCGGCGACCGGCCGAACCTCGCCGATTTGCATGCGGCCCCGGTCTTCGGCTATTTCCGCACCGTTCCCGAGGCTCAACAGCTTCTTGACCGTTTCTCCGGCCTGCAGGACTGGTGGGCGACCATCAGCGCCCGCGACAGTTGGCGCGTGGCGTCGGCCGGCGATACGGATTAAGGGCGAACCAGGACCTTACGGCTTTCACGACATGATCCCGAACGAACTCCCCATCACGCCGGAACTGGTCGCCGACCACGGGCTCAAGCCCGACGAGTACCAGCGCATCCTCGACCTGATCGGCCGCGAGCCGACCTTCACCGAGCTCGGCATCTTCTCGGCGATGTGGAACGAGCATTGCTCCTACAAGTCCTCGCGGCTGTGGCTGAAGACGCTGCCGACCGAGGGCCCGCAGGTGATCCAGGGCCCGGGCGAGAACGCCGGCGTCGTCGACATCGGCGACGGGCTCGCCGTGGTGTTCAAGATGGAGAGCCACAACCACCCCTCCTTCATCGAGCCCTATCAGGGCGCGGCGACCGGGGTCGGCGGCATCCTGCGCGACGTCTTCACCATGGGCGCGCGGCCGATCGCCGCGCTCAACGCCCTGCGCTTCGGCGATCCGGAACACCCCAAGACCCGCCACCTGGTCTCGGGCGTCGTCGCCGGCATCGGCGGCTACGGCAACTCCTTCGGCGTGCCGACGGTGGGCGGTGAGGTGAACTTCCACCCCCGCTACAACGGCAACATCCTGGTCAACGCCTTCGCCGCCGGCATCGCGCGCACGGATTCGATCTTCTATGCGGCGGCCACCGGCATCGGCAATCCGATCGTCTATCTCGGCTCCAAGACCGGCCGCGACGGCATCCACGGCGCCACCATGGCCTCGGCCGAGTTCGGCGACGACGCCGAGGAAAAGCGCCCGACCGTGCAGGTCGGCGACCCCTTCTCCGAGAAGCTGCTGCTGGAAGCCTGCCTGGAGCTGATGCAGACCGACGCCGTCATCGCCATCCAGGACATGGGCGCGGCCGGCCTCACCTGCTCGGCGGTGGAAATGGGCGCCAAGGGCGGCCTCGGCGTCGAGCTCGATCTCGACAACGTGCCCTGCCGCGAGGACGGCATGACCGCCTACGAAATGATGCTGTCGGAAAGCCAGGAGCGCATGCTGATGGTGCTGCGCCCGGGCAAGGAGGACATCGCCCGCGAGATCTTCGAGAAGTGGGATCTCGATTTCGCGATCATCGGCAAGACGATAGAGCCCAAGCGCTTCGTCGTGAAGCGCCACGGCGACGTGATGGCCGACCTGCCGATCATGGAGCTGGGCGACGAAGCGCCGATGTACGACCGCCCGTGGGAACCCACCGCACCCGCGGCGCCCGTGGCGCCGGACGACGTGCCTCCGCCGGCCTCGATCGGCGAGGCGCTGATGACGCTGATGGCCTCGCCCGACCTGGCCTCGCGCCGCTGGATCTGGGAGCAGTACGACCACCTGATCCTCGGCAACACCTACCAGCGCCCCGGCGGCGACGCCGCCGTCGTGCGTGTCGAGGACGGACCGAAGGGCCTCGCCATCACCCTCGACGTCACGCCGCGCTATTGCGAGGCCGATCCGGTCGAGGGCGGCAAGCAGGCCGTCGCCGAGGCCTGGCGCAACCTGACCGCCGTCGGCGCCACCCCGCTGGCCATCACCGACTGCCTGAACTTCGGCAGCCCGGAACGGCCCGAGATCATGGGCCAGCTCGTCGGCTGCATCACCGGCATGGCCGAAGCCTGCACGGCGCTGTCCTTCCCCGTCGTCTCCGGCAACGTGTCGCTCTACAACGAGACCTCGGGCCAGGCGATCCTGCCGACCCCCGCCGTCGGCGGCGTCGGCCTGCTGGACGACTTCACCCGCTCCGCCTCTATCGGTTTCAAGGCCGACGGCGAGGCGATCGTGCTGCTGGGCGATACCGGTGGCCATCTCGGCCAGTCGCTCTACCTGCGCGAGATCGAGGGCCGCGAGGACGGCCCGCCCCCGCCCGTCGATCTGGCGGAGGAGAAGCGCAACGGCGACTTCGTCCGCGACCTGATCAAGGCCGGCCGCGTCAGCGCCGTGCACGATTGCGCCGACGGCGGCCTCCTGGTGGCGCTCGCCGAGATGGCGCTGTCGGGCGACCGCGGCGCGACGGTTTCCGCGCTTCCCGCGGGCCTGCCGGCCCACGCCGCCCTGTTCGGCGAGGACCAGGCGCGCTACGTCGTCACCTGCCCCGCCGATGCGGCCGACGCCCTCATCGCCGATGCCGGAACGGCCGGCGTGCCGGCGATGGCGCTGGGCACCACCGGCGGCGGCGCATTGACGATTGCCGGCCACGACCCAATCTATCTGGCAGCGCTGCGCTCTTGCCATGAGGACTGGATGCCGGACTATATGGCGGGCGGCATCGAGAACTGACCCGGACGAGGCAACAACGACGAGGCGCCAACATGGCGATGGACGCTCGAGAAATCGAGAAACTGATCAAGACCCACATTCCCGACGCGATCGTGACGATCCGGGACCTGGCCGGCGACGGCGATCACTACGCCGCTTCGGTGGTATCGGAGCAGTTTCGCGGCAAGTCACGGGTTCAGCAGCACCAGATGGTCTACGAGGCGCTGCGCGGCTCGATGGGCGGTGCCCTGCACGCCCTGGCCTTGCAGACCAGCGCGCCGGACAACTGACATCGCGCGACCTATATCAGACACACAGGCTCAATCGGCAGCGGCGGCCCGGCGCCGCAGCACATCGAAAGGACGGACCGAAATGACCACTGCCCACGACAGGATCGAGGCCGAAGTGAAGGGCAATGACGTCCTGCTGTTCATGAAGGGCACCCCGGCCTTCCCGCAGTGCGGGTTCTCCGGCCAGGTTGTACAGATCCTCGATTATCTCGGCGTGCCCTACAAGGGCGTCAACGTGCTCGACGACGCGGAAATCCGGCAGGGCGTGAAGGAATACACGAACTGGCCGACCATTCCGCAGCTCTACGTCAAGGGCGAGTTCGTCGGCGGGTGCGACATCATCCGCGAGATGTTCCAGGCCGGCGAGCTTCAGCAGCTCATGGCCGAGCGCGGCATCCCCACCCAGGACAACGCGGCCAGCTAAGCGGGCCGTCATCCGGGTGTTCCCCGTGGTCCGGGCGTTCGTGGCCCGGACTTGAGTAGTGTTGTGGGCGTTCGCGGCAACGAGATCCGTCGTGGACGCGGCCGGTGGTTTGCGGGCGGCGGCTAGCGGCTAGCCGGCCGACGCCACCTTGTCGTTGCCCCTCTTCGGCAGCACGTAGCGCGCCTTGTATTCCTCCAGGAACGCGTCCAGCGTGTCGACGCCGGCGACGCGCGAGACCAGCTTGCCGAACTCCCCGGCATTTTCCGGCACCGGCATCGTGACCACTTCGAAGGCGTGCGCGTCCGCGCTCGCGGCCATCTTCGCCAGGAACTTCGTGCGCAGCCGCTGCAGGCCGAGCTGATCCCTGGCGAGCGCGTAGGAGATCGCCGCGCGCAGCACCAGCGTCCGCTGCCCGTCCGTCAGCGGATCGACACGCTCCCAGGCTTCGCCGAGCCCCCGCTCGAAGGCCTCCCCGGCGTCCTGCCAGCGCTCGCCGTTCCAGAGCGCTTCGGCGCGGATCTGGTCGACCTCCACGCCTTCCGCGGACGACAGCAGGTCGAGGGCGAGCTCGAGCCGGCCGGTTTCGGCCAGCGCCCGGGATTCCAGCAATAGGCGCTGGTAGGCGACCTCGCGCGGAAGAACCGCTTGCCGGGTTCGCGACAGCACGACGATGGCGTCGGCCGGCTTGCGATTCATCAGGTAGATCCAGGCCAGCTTCGCGGCGACCTCGGCGCGCTCGGCCCCCTTCAGGCGATTGTCGACCTGATGGCGCAGCAGTTCGGCGGCCTGCTCCAGCAGGTCGACTTCGACCATCCGGTCGGCGAGCCCGCGGATGATCTGGTCGCCCTTGCGGCCGATCGGGGTGAGCTCGCGGAAATCGTAGTACAGCGCCAGGGCATCGACCGCCGGGATCTCCTCGGCCCGGCCGCCCAGGAAGAGTTCCTGGAAGGCACGGTTCATGTCGTCCTGCAGCGCCCGCGTCGTCGGCGAAGCCGAGTTCGCGACCGTTGCCGATTTCATGATCTCGAAGGCACGGTAGTAGTCGAACGCCTCGACCTGGAGATTGGCGAGAAGCCGCATGGCCCCGAGCTCGATCTCATCGCCTCGCCACGACAGCGCAAGCCGTTCGAGATCCGAGATGATCTCGTCGGATCGCGCCGACCCGTAGGCGTTGTGAAGCGCTTCGGCCCGGCGCAACTGCGCCCGCGCGGCCAGCAGCCGGTCTCCGGAGCCGATTACCTTGTCCAGAACCCGGATCGCGTCGTCGGTCCGGCCGAGCGCCATCTGCAGGCGCGCGCTCAGCAACGCCACGTGCGGGTCGGGCACGGAGGAATCCTGGTTCTCCTCCAGCTCGGCCATGCGCACCGCCGCCTCGGCGTAGTCCCGGGCCTCGAGGGCGGCTTCCGCGGACGCAAGCCGGAAATCCTTCTGACGCCGCGCCGAGTAGCTCGACAAGGCCGGGGCGCCCTGCTCGAAGGCGGCGACGGCGGCGCGCCAGTTGCCCCTCTGGGTCTCGGCGACGCCGCGCCACAGCGCGACGTCCGAGCTTCTGTTGAGGCCGAACGTATCGAACTCACGGATCGCCTCGTCGGGCCGGCGCATCATCGCCATGGCGATTCCGCGCAACGCCCGGATCTCCGGCTCCCGCATCGCGGCGGGGTCTTCCTGCTCGATCAGCCTGAGCTGCGCCAGCGCCTCCGCGCCGAGATCGGTTCCCAGCAGCGCCCGCGCCATCTGCACGCGCGAGCCGGTACGGGATACGTCCCCGGCGACCGCCGTCTCGCGGATGTGTTTCGACAGCAGCTTGTAGGCGGCGCCCGGATCCAGGCTGCTGTCGTCGATACTGTCGACGAAGCCGGGACGGCTCGCGTCGAAGCCGGCGGTGCGCCCGGGCGCGTACTGTCCGTTCACCTCGGACATGACGAGGCCGTTGCCACGCCCGATACGGACATCGCCGCCGTCGATCCTGACGCTCAGGTCGTCGACGAGCGGTCGGACCACCAGCCCGTGGATCGTGGTCGGCGCCTGGAACTCGACGAAATTGAACGGCTTGGGGATCGAGCGCGAGGGCGGCATGGCCGTCGTCACGAACAGCCGGTCACTGCCATCCGGATTCCGGATCTCGTGGACGGCTTCGGCGCTGGGAAACTGCACGATGGCTTCCGGCTGCCCATCCTCGTTGACCGCGCGAAGGAGGGTGAGCGGAGAGCCCGGCTCCAGCATGACGTCGCCCAGCGTGATCACCCAGGTCGCCGGCTCTCCCGAGACCGTCGTCAGAAGCGGCTTGGCGAGCGTCAGCCGCAGCACGGAGGTATTGCCGCTGCGCCAGCTGTCGACGGCGGAGGCATATCCGCTCAAGTCCTTGCGCAGGATACGGGTGTCGATCGGCTGCGGTGAATCGAACACCGCCCACAGCGCCCCCGCCTGCTCGAACACGGCCGCCGAGGTCGGCGCGTCGAAAGGGAGCGTCAGCTTGACGGTGGAAGCGAACCGGCGCGCCTCCGGCTGCACATAGTCCACGTCACCGCGGGGCTGGTCGGCCAGGACGGGCTGTTCGGCCAGGACAGGCTCTTCGGCAATTTCGGGTTCGGCTACCGTTTCAGCTGTGGCGGGAGGCTCGGCGACAGGATCAGCGGCGGGCTCGGGATCGGCAACCGCATCCGGCGCCTCGGCGGGCGCCTCCTGCCCGGCGATCGTGACCTGCGCATCCGCCCCGAACGCCGCGGCCAGGGCTTCGTGTTCCTCGGCCAGGCTGCGCCGTCCCGGCACGTCGCCGGACAGCAGGTCGACGACATCGGCATCGGCGCGCGGCGCCAGAACGGCCGCGCCGGCATCGGCGCTGCCCGGAGCCGTCACGTCGACGACATAGGTGTTGCCTTCCCTGAAGCCGCGAACCGGGGACACCGGATCGACCGTCAGCGACAGCTCAAGACCGCCCTCTCCGAGCCGCGACTCGATGCCGGAGATATAGGACGGCAGACGCGGCTTCAGCCCGGACAGATCGATACGTGCGGCCTTGTCGAAATAGACATTCGCCTTGTCGACGTCCCGCTCGATGCGGCCATCCGTCTCGCTTTCGAAGACGAACACGAGGCGCGTGAAGGTCGGCAGGCTCGAAACGCGGACGTCGACGGGCTTTGAGTTGCGGAATTTCTCGAGCAGTTCGCGCTCGCGCTGGCGCTTCTCCGTCTCCTCGGCGCGCCGCGCCAGTTCGGCGACCACATCCTGCGGCAGCCCCGGCGGCAGCCCCACCCAATCGCCCGGCATCAGATCGACGAACAGCTTTTCGCCGGCCTCCATCGTGTTCACCGTCACCGGCTGGGCGAGCGCCAGGCGGATCGCGCCGCCGTCGGGGTCGCGCCGCGCGGCGGTGATGAAGCGGCCGATGACATCGCTGAGGCGCGCGACGTCCGGCGCGGTGGGCTCATCGAATTCGAGAACCAGGACGCCTGTCGTCGCGGTGACGTCGAACGCCGGCACGTCCTTGTCGAACGTGATGATCATCCGCGCGTAGGTTCCGGTGTCGCTGGCCTCGATGGTTGCCGGCACCTGCGCCCGGGCGCCGCCGGCTGCCGTCAGCGCCGACAGGGCAAGCAGGCACGCGGCCGCGCGCGTCAGCCCGGCAAGGCAGCGCGATACGAGTCCAGGGGCGGCAATTCTGCCTGGGCCGGCTTTCATGTTCTCTCCGGTCGAACGCCACGATGTGCGCGACGCGATCGACGTCCTGTCGATCCCGGAGAAAGACTAGATCGGGCAAGTAAATAGCGGCTTAAGTCCGGATCCCGGATTGGGCCTAATTGACCGGTCGGGTTCCGACGATCTTGGGCAGTTCGCCGCCGGCGCCACCGGTGTCGGCAATGGGATCCGCGCTTTTTGCGGACAGTTCCAGCGTCAGCCGCTGCGCCACCTCGGAGTCCATTTCCGCCAGCACAAGCGCCATCTGCCTCGCGCTCATCAGGCTCGCGACCTTGGAGACGACCGACATGTCGAGCCGGTTGAAGATGCGCGCCGCGTCCTTCGGCTTCATGCTCTCGTACATCGTGACGACGTTCTTCATCCGCTCGTCGTCCTCGCCCTTGCGTTCGGCTTCGACCGCGGTGATGCGCGCTTCCAGGTCCTTCAGCTCGGCGATCCGCTGTTCCAGCCGCTGCTCGGCCGCCTTCAGCAGGTTCTCGCGCAGGTCCAGTTCCTTCTCGCGCGCTTCCAGCTCCTGGCGCCGCTCTCCCAGGCTGTCGAGGATCGCCTCGCGCGACCGGCTCTCGCTGCCCAGGACCCGCTCCAGGAAGGACGGTTCGTCGGCCTTCGCCGCTTCGGGCGTCTTTCTCTCGGTGGTCGCGGCGGCTTTCTGTCCGTCGGCTCCCGCCTGCGCCGAAGTCTGATCCTGCCCGTCCGGCTGCGGCGCCTCGCCCTGCCCGGCTGTCTCCTGCGCCCCCCCGTCCTGCGGTGCGGCGCTGTCCTGGGCCAGCGCCGGACGGCTTCCGCCAACCAGGTTGGGTTCGCCGACGATCAGCCCGACGCCCTTGAGGACGAGCAGCGCGCCGACGGCGATGATGACCAGCGGCAGCAGCCGGAGATCTTTCATGCCGCCCTGCCAGCGGCTTTCGCCACTGTCTGGCCGGCCGGCGCGCCTTCGCGTGCCGTGGCCCGCGCCGTCGCCGGCGTCCTGGCGGGCTCGACCAGGCCGTGACCGCGCGCCAGCTCGGTGATCCGCGACAGGCGGCTCAGCACCTTGCCACCGAGTTCCACCTGCTTCTCGATGGAGCGGCTGAACCGGTCGGCCTGCCGCAGCTTGTTGGTCAGGTCGCGGTCACACTCGACCACGGTGCCCTTGAGCCCCTCGATCGCCTGTTCGGCGATCGAGGTCGCCCGCACCAGTTCGGCGATCGTCTCGCGCAGCGACGATTCATCCGCGCGCAGGCGTTTCAGGCGCCGGTTGAGCACCACGCAGTAGCCGATGGTCACGAGCAGAAGCACCGCGACCAGGCTTTCGATCAGCAATCCCAGCGACGATCCGCTCACGTTCCCTCCACGGCAAGTCTGTCGGCCTTCTCGAAGGCGGCATAGGTCATTTTCGGCCGGCGCAGCCGGTTGGCGATCCGCACGGCGACCCGATCGCCGACGCGACCGGCCTTGCCGTCGGTCAGGATCGTTTCGCCGCAACGCAGCGTGACCGGGTCGGTCGTGCGACGGTCGAGCACCAGCGTGTCCCCGACCTTGAAGTTCATGACGCGGTCGAGCGGCATCGACTGCTCGAACAGCACCGCGTCGATCTCGACGGTCGAATTCCACATCTCGCTGGCCAGGTGCCCCTCCCAGATCGGATCACGGCCGAACTTCTCGCCCATGAACATCTGCAGGAGCATGTCGCGGATCGGCTCGATCGTCGCGTAGGGCAGCAGCACCTCGATATTGCCGCCGCGGTCTTCCATGTCGATCCTGAGCTTGACCAGGATCGCCGCGTTGGCCGGCCGTGCGATCGCGGCGAAGCGCGGATTGGTCTCGAGCCGCTCGACGTTGAAGTGGACCGGAGACAGCGGCGCGAAGGCCTGGTCGGCATCGGCCAGAACCAGCTCGATCATGCGCCGGATCAGGTTCATCTCGATGGTCGTGTACGGACGCCCCTCGATCCGGAGCCGCATCGAGCCGCGCCCGCCGCCCAGCAGCACGTCGACCATCGAATAGATCAGGTTCGAACCGACCGTCACGAGGCCGTAATTGTCCCATTCCTCGGCCTTGAACACGGCGAGGATCGCCGGCAGCGGGATCGAGTTCAGGTAGTCGCCGAAGCGCACGGAGGACAGGCTGTCCAGCGCGACCTCGACATTGTCGGAGGTGAAGTTGCGCAGGCTCGTGGTCAGCAGCCGCACCAGCCGATCGAAGATGATCTCCAGCATCGGCAGGCGTTCGTAGGAGACGATCGTCGAATTGATGATCGAGCGGATGCCGCTCTTCTCGTCGCGGTTCGCCGCGTCGCCGTTGAAGCCGAGCAGGCTGTCGATTTCGTCCTGGTTGAGGACCCGCTCGGTTCCCCCGCCGGTGCCGGTGTCGGGCTCCTCGTCCTCGACCATCGACGCCCATTTGGCGGCGATGTCGTCGTCGGAGGCGTCGTCGTCCTCATCGGTCAGCTCGGCGCCCCACTGGGCCGCCAGGGCGTCCTGATCGACGTCTTCCTCTTCGTCTGCCATGTCTGCGCCTACTGGACGATGATTTCTTTGAAAACGACGTTGTCGATCTCGGCGGGATGAATCGCCAGATTGACGCGCCGCACGAGTTCTTCCTTGAGCCGGTAGATGCCGGCGGAGCCCTGCAGGTCGGTCGAGCGCAGCTCGCGCAGATAGACCTGGAAGGCGTCGAGCACCCTCGGCAGCACCTGCTCCACGGCCTCTTTCGTCTCCCTGTCCTTCATTTCCAGCGCGATCTGGACGCGCAGGAACTGCGGCCGCTGATCCACCGAGCTCAGGTTCACGGTCATTTCCGGAAGTTCGAAGAAGACCGGCGGTTCTTGCTGGACCGTCCCGGACCCGCCACCCGAGCCGAGAAACAGGTAGCCGCCGCCGCCCAGCAGGGCGACGCCGAGTACGGCCGCCGCGCCGATGATGACGAGCTTGCGCCGGCCCTTCGGCGCGCCGTCCTGCGAAGCGCTATCGGGCGTGGCCTCGATATTGTCGAAATCGGGTTGAGCGACCTCGGTGGACATGCCTGACCGGTTCCGTTTGTTCCGGGGCGCGCACGTCCGAAAAAGCCCCGTGCGCCAGCCCCCGCTGCCTTGATGTTCACCGTATGAAGCGCATGGTTAACGAAAAGTTTCCAAACCCGGCCGGGGTGGGAAATTATTGCCGCCCGTCGTTGCCGGCCGGCCCCAAAATTGCCGGGCTCTGGCGCCGACGAAAATTCTCATCCCATTGTTTTCATTCACTTTCCGGAGTTGGCACACCGTATGCTTAATGACCGGTGAACACCCACGGCACCGTGCGGCGTTCGCTCGGGGGAGCAACCAATGGTGCAACGATGCAAGACAATACCCTACTCGTATCCCTGTCGCGGCAGGTCGCCCTGCGGCGTCAGATGGACGTCATCGCCAACAATCTGGCGAATCTCGAAACCGGCGGATTCAAATCGTCCGACGTGCTTTTCGAGGAATACCTGATGCCCAAGGCGGAGGCGTCCGACGCCCTGCCCGGCGATCGGGACATCTCCTATGTCATCGACCGCGGCACGCTGCAGGACTTCGCGCCCGGACCGATACAGCAGACCGGCAATCCGCTCGACGTCGCCATCGACGGCGAAGGCTGGTTCGTGGTCCAGACGCCGGCCGGCGAGCGCTACACGCGCAACGGCGCGTTCCTGCTCGACAACGAAGGCGCGCTGGTCACCGCCGAAGGTCACCGGGTGATGGGCGACGGCGGCGTGATCACCTTCGACGAGCGCGACGGTGCCGTGGCCATCGCCGCCGACGGAACGGTCTCCACGAAGGCCGGCGAGAAAGGCCGCCTGCGGGTCGCCGTCTTCGACGACGACGCCATTCTGCAGCCGGAGGGCTCCAGCCTGTTCTCCGCACCGGTCCAGCCGCAGACCGCCAACGACGCCACCGTGCGCCAGGGCATGGTCGAAGGCTCGAACGTCCAGCCGATCGTCGAGATGACCCGGATGATCGAGGTAACCCGCGCCTATACCTCGCTGTCCTCCATGCTCGAACGCATGGACGACATGCGCCGCAACGCCATCAGCGTGCTGGCCGTCATTCAGTAATGACCGGCCACCGCCACTGGACTTGAAAAGGAACACGCCATGAAAGCACTTCATATCGCGGCTTCCGGCATGATGGCCCAGGAGCTCAACGTCGAAGTGATCTCCAACAACATCGCCAACATGCGCACCACCGGCTTCAAGCGCCAGCGGGCCGATTTCCAGGATCTCCTCTACGAGAACCTGCGCCGGCCCGGCGCCTCGACGTCGGATACCGGAACCATCGTCCCCACCGGCATCGAGATCGGCGGCGGCGTCAAGACGGCCGCCACGCCGCGGGTGATGAGCCAGGGCAACATCACCATGACGGAGAAGGAACTGGACGTCGCCATCCGCGGCGAAGGCTTCTTCCGCGTCCGCCTGCCCGACGGCCGCACCGCCTATTCGCGCGACGGCTCGTTCGAACGCGACTCGCTCGGCCAGCTGGTCACCGTCGACGGCTATGTCATCGAGCCCGGCATCACCATCCCCGACGACGCCCGCGGTGTCTCGATCAACTCCGAGGGGCTGATCCAGGCCTTCGTCTCGACGGACACCGATCCCGTCGACCTCGGCAACATCGACCTGGTCCGCTTCGTCAATCCGGCGGGCCTGGAAGCCATGGGCGACAACCTCTTCCTGGAGACGCCGTCGAGCGGTCCCGAACAGGTCGGCACGCCCGGCCTCGACGGCTACGGCATGCTGCAGCAAGGCTATCTCGAGCAGGCCAACGTCAATCCGGTCTCCGAGATCTCCGATCTGATCGCCGCCCAGCGCGCCTACGAGATGAACTCCCGCGTCATCACCGCCGCCGACGAAATGATGTCGTCGACGGCGAGCATGCGCTAACGCGAAGGGGACGGATCATGATCATACGCACGCTCGTCGTCGGCGCCGCGCTTGCGGTCGCCGTGTTCGCCCTGCCGGCGATGGGGGCCGAACAGCCCCGGTTGAAGGCTCAGGTGACCGTGCACGGTCCGCTCGTGACACTCGGCGACCTGATCGACGGCGCCGGCGCGGCCTCCGGCATCGCGGTCTTCCGGGCGCCGGACCTTGGCACCGCCGGCACCGTCCGCGTCGATCGGATCCTCACGGCGGCCCAGGCCCAGGGTCTGGCCGGCCTGGATACCGGCGGCCTCGATTCGGTGTCGGTCAGCCGGCTCGGCCGCGCGATCGCCAGCGACGAGATCGTGCAGGCGATCACGCGCCATATCGTCGAGACGGGACGCGGCGACCGGCCCGAGGACATCGACGTGACCCTCGACCGGTTCGAGCAGCCGATCGTCGTCGAGCAGTCCGCCATGGCGCCGCTGAGCGTGGACAAGCTCGAATACGATCCGGCGACCGGCCGTTTCGCCGCCCTTCTGGCGGTCGCCGACAGCCGCGCCGCGGGCACCGGCCTGCGGTTCTCCGGCCGCGCGGTCGAGATCATCGAGGTCCCGGTCCTGGCGCGCGCCCTGGAGCGCGGCGAGGTGATCAGCCCGCGCGACATCGTCATCGACCGCCTGCCCCGCAGCGCCGTGCGCTCGGAGATGATCGTCGACGCCGACCGGCTCACCGGGATGTCCGCCCGCCGGCACCTTCGCGACGGCGTGCCGCTGACCGCCGACCTGCTGATGGAGCCGATTCTGGTCCATCGCGGCGACCTGGTGACGATCATCTACCGCACGCCCGGGCTGACGCTGACCACCCGCGGACGGGCCCTGTCGGCCGGCGCGCGCGGCGAGGTCATCCAGGTTTTCAACATTCAGTCGAAGCGGACCGTCGAGGCCGAGATCAGCGGTCCCGGCTTCGTCACCGTCCTGCCGCAGCGGGTTCCGGTGGCGTCGCTGCCGACCACCGTCCGCTGACATGCCGGTCCTGAGGGAGAGTTTCATGACGCGCGTAACGAACCGGACATTCCGAGACATCGGACGCCTCGCCGCGATCGGCATCCTCGGCGCCGCCGCCGCGGGCTGCTCCAGCACCGCCGACAAGATCGCCCAGATCAACAAGCCGCCCTACCTGTCGGCGATCGAGAACCCGACGGCGGTGGCCGGCTATCGTCCCGTGTCGATGCCGATGCCCGACCCCGAGCCGCCGGTGTTCAGCTCCAACTCCCTGTGGCGGTCCGGCGCCCGCGCCTTCTTCAAGGATCAGCGCGCCAAGGGGGTCGGAGACATTCTCACGGTCGAGGTCATCTTCTCCGACAAGGCCATCTTCGACAACAAGACCGAGCGCAGCCGCATCGCCTCGGGGGGGCGCGACATTTCGGGCGCGGCGGGCAACGCGTTCCTCGACCTGATCCCCGACGACTACAAGACCGGCAGCGCCGTCATCGACCTCAACGGCGACACCGCCACCACCGGTGAAGGCTCGGTTAACCGCAAGGAAGAGCTGCGCACGAACCTGGCCGCCGTCGTCACCCAGGTCCTGCCCAACGGCAACATGGTGATCGAGGGACGCCAGGAGGTCCGCGTCAACTTCGAGATGCGGGAACTGATCGTGGCCGGCGTGATCCGTCCCGAAGACATCACCGCCAACAACACGGTCGATTCGACCAAGATCGCCGAGGCCCGCATCTCCTACGGCGGACGCGGCCAGATTACCGATGTCCAGCAGCCTCCCTACGGGCAACAGTTCCTGGACATCATCCTGCCGTTCTGACGCTCCCCCATCTGACAGAACGGCCAATCGGCGCGGTCCCAGCTCCCCCGGGACCGCGCCCTTTCTTTTCCACGCACAAAAAACGCCCCCGACCAGTGGCCGGAGGCGTTTTTCAGTTTCTTTGGAGACTGAGTTTAATCAGTCGTCGCGATAGACACGCTCGCGCCGTTCGTGACGCTCCTGCGCCTCGATCGACAAGGTCGCGATCGGCCTTGCATCAAGCCGCTTGAGGCTGATCGGCTCGCCGGTTTCCTCGCAATAGCCGTAGGTCCCCTCATCGATCCGCTTGAGCGCGGCATCGATCTTGGCGATCAGCTTACGCTGGCGGTCGCGAGCCCGCAGCTCGATGGCCCGATCCGTCTCCGAAGACGCACGGTCGGCCAAATCAGGGTGATTCTGGCTGTCGACCTGGAGCTGGTTCAGCGTCTCGCGGCTTTCACGCAGAATCTCTTCCTTCCATGCAAGCAGTTTTGCACGGAAGTACTCGCGCTGCCTCTCGTTCATGAAAGGCTCTTTGGTAGTAGGGCGGTAGTCTCTTACGCCAACCATCGGCGATTCCCTTTAGGGTCCGTCGATAACGGGCGCCCTTATAACCGCTGACAGGGCCGCTTACAACAAGTCGTCGATGACAAGATTGTAATGTGACTTAATTCGCGCGGTAGTACGATCCGCCCTGCTTTCGGCCGTGGTTTCAGCGGGTTAGGGGCAATCGCCGGATATCAGGCCGCTTCACGCCCCAATTTCGCAAGCTCGACGCGGGCGCGAAGCTCTATTTCGTCGAGCACCGACTCGATGCGCTCGTCGCCATACCGGTCGGGCCGGCGCCCCACGGTATCGACCAGGCTCTGCAGCTTGGCGGCCGGTACGTCACCCGCGAGCAAGGCGATCTTGATGTCGTCGAGCAGGTCGAGCATGTCGTGGCCGTGCTTGAGCCGCGGTCCGCGCCCCCCCGGCTCCTCCACCGACTGAAGCGCCAGCAACGCGTCGATGCCGCCGATCGGTCCCGATGCGGCGGCTCCGGTCGCGGTTTCCGAACGCTCCGATTGGGAGAACGAAAAGACGTTCGTTGACCGATCGCTCTTCGCACCGCCCCGCGGACGCTTGATCTGGCCCGCCCCTCCGGGTCCGTCGATACGCATGAATCGAAGCCTCCCCCCTTTGCTCCAGCCACGGCCAAATCTCACCAGCCATGGTTAACGGCACCTTAACGCATGGGCAGAATTTGCCGGGCGGCGGCAAGTTCTTGCCGGAACCTTAACGGCGAACGCCTGCGACACGAACTCAAAACCCTCGAGATTCCATACCTTTACAGCGTTTTCCCGAACCGCGATTGCTTGGCACGGATCTGGCTTTCTAGTTGGAGGATTGCTGAAGGGGAGCAAGTGTGGTGATCCCGCGCGTTAAGAATTTACGGTCAGTTTTCTCACGCGGCCTTCGCCTGGCGACGGCCGTCGCGGTCGCCGCGGCGCTCTGTGCGCCGCCGCCGGCTCTGGCATCCTCGCGGATCAAGGACCTGGTCGACATCGAAGGCGTTCGCGAGAACCAGTTGATCGGGTACGGCCTTGTCGTCGGCCTGAACGGCACCGGCGACACGCTGAACAACTCGCCCTTCACCCTGCAAAGCCTGCAGGCGATGCTGGAACGGCTGGGCATGAACACCCGCGACGCGCAGCTCCGCACGAAAAACGTCGCGGCGGTCATGGTCACGGCCAATCTGCCGGCGTTTTCTACCCACGGCAGCCGCATCGACGTCACCGTCTCCACGCTCGGCGATTCGACCAACCTGCAGGGCGGCACCCTGCTGGTGACGCCGCTGCTGGGCGCCGACGGCGAGGTCTACGCGGTCGCCCAGGGACCGGTCGCCGTCGCCGGCTTCAACGTCGAGGGCGAGGCCGCCCAGGTCACACGGGGCGTCCCGACCAGCGGGCGCATCGCCAACGGCGCCCTGATCGAGCGCGAAATCGACTTCGAGCTTTCCCAGCTCGCCAGCCTGCGCCTGGCCCTGCGCAATCCGGATCTGACGACGGCCACGCGGATCGCCCAGAGCATCAACGACTATATCGGCCCCGGCACAGCCGAGGCGACCGACCCGGCGACCGTCCAGATCCGCATGTCGGGCAAGTATTCCAGCGACATCGTCTCGCTTCTGACCGATATCGAGCAACTCCGCGTCGATCCCGATCAGCCCGCCCGCGTGGTCATCGACGAGAATTCCGGGATCATCGTCATGGGCAAGGACGTGCGCGTCTCCACCGTCGCCGTCGCCCAGGGCAACCTCACGGTCACCATCACCGAGACGCCGGAAGTCAGCCAGCCGGGCGCGTTCGCGCCGTTCGGGGCGGAGACCGTCGAGGTTCCGCGCACCCAGATCACGGTAGACGACCAGTCCGGCAACCGCATGGCGATCGTCGACGGCGGCGTCAGCCTGCAGCAACTGGTCGACGGGCTGAACGCGCTCGGTGTCGGGCCGCGCGACCTGATCTCGATCCTTCAGGCGATCAAGACGTCCGGCTCGCTGCAGGCCGACATCGAGGTGATGTGACGATGGCTATCCCCGCGGATCTCGCCCTGTCCTCGCCCGCCCTCGGTCCAGCACTGTCGACGGGCGCCAAGGGCACGCCCGACAGCATTCGCCAATCGGCGCAGGAATTCGAGTCGGTGTTCCTCAACACCATGCTGTCGCAGATGTTCGCCGGCGTCAGCACCGACGGTCCGTTCGGCGGCGGCCATGGCGAGGAAATGTTCCGGTCCCTGCTGATCGAGCAATACGGCGCCAACATCGCGGCCGCCGGCGGCATCGGCATTGCCGACGATGTCGCCCGCGAGCTCTTGTCCCTTCAGGAGGCTAACAATGACATTCAGCAATAGCAGTCCGGCCAGCAATAGCAGCCCGACGCCCGTGTCGGACCCGGCCGCGGCGCGCGATTTCTGCGTCGATCTGGCGCAGACGGTCGACTCGCTGATCGCGGTGCTGAACGAGGAAACCAGCCTGATCCGGGCCGCACGCCTGACCGCGGCGGCCGAGGTTTCCGCCCGCAAGTCCGTGGTCGCCGAGCGCTATATGAAGGCTCATGGCGTCCTGTCGTCCGCCGGCGCCGAGCTGAACCAGCTCGTGCCGGACGAGGTCGGCCATCTCCGCGAACGCCATCAGGCGCTGGAGTCGGCGATCTCCCTCAACCTGGCCGTTCTCGCGACGGCCCGCACCGTGTCGGAAACGCTGATCCGCGACGTCGCCGGCCTGGCCGCCGCCCGACAGGGCGGACAGACCCAGACCTATGGCGCCAACGCCAGGCAGACCGAAACGGCACCGCGCGCCGCCCCCCTGTCCTACAACGTCGCCCTCTGACCGGACGCCCTGCGGGCTGATCCGTTAAAACGCGATCGGTTCCCGCAACCCGCGATTCACCGCGCGCCGATAGGCTTGTCCCGCGAGGGATGAGCGAGGCCGGCCGTTTGCCGGCTGGAGGCGACGTTGGACGCGAGTATCGCCGGCAGGGCGCAGACGCTGCCACCGACGGAGAGCTGGGCCAGGCCCGCCCCGGCCGGCGAAGCCACGCTCGTGCCGCCGGCCCGGTCCGTGCGCCCGCCCGACGATGCCGAACGTGCCCGCGACAAGAAACGGGAACGGTCCGGCAACGAGGCAAACAGCGATCACGGCGCCCCTCACCCGAACCCACAACCGGACGCCGCGTCCGCCCCGCAACGCGAGATCGCGCCCGCGGCCGGTCCCGCGCACGAACCTGTCTTCCCGGAAGCCCACCTTTCGCTGGAGTCGATTGCCGCCTGCGACACTCCCCGGTTCGACGCCCCCCGGTTTGGCGGCCTGCTGGGCAAGCGCGCCTACGCCAGCCGCGCCAACGCCAGCCGCGACGACGAACCGCCACGGATCACGAAATCGGTCTGAACCAGCAAATCGGGTGACCCCGAACGATTCGCCTATTCCGATTAACCGACCCTTAGGACGCGCCCGGTTAGAACGGCGTCATACGGCCAGAAAGGCCGCTTGTTGAGTAACAGATCCAGAAAAGGATTGAACAATGGCTGACATTACCCTGTCCGCTGGCGTGCGGCAGAATCTTCTCTCGCTGCAGAAAACCGCCGACCTGATGGCCTCCACGCAGAACCGTCTTGCCACCGGCAAGAAGGTCAACTCGGCCCTCGACAACCCGACCAACTTCTTCACCTCGGCCTCGCTGCAGACCCGCGCGTCGGATCTGTCGTCCCTGCTCGACTCCATGTCGAACGGCGTGAAGACCCTGGAAGCCGCCGACAACGGCCTGACCTCGATCACCAAGAACCTCGAGTCGATGCAGTCGACCCTGCGTCAGGCGCGTCAGGACAAGTCGTTCAAGACCACGTCCTACAATGTCGACCTGGGCGCCAGCCCGGCCGGCACCGAGACCCTGTCGTTCTCCGGCGGTTCCGTCGGCGCGACGGCCGTCGATATCGACCTGACCGAAGCCCAGGGTGTCTTCACCGGCGCCGGCTTCGCCGCCCTCGACTTCGACAGCGCGGCTGACAACAGCTACGCCGGCACGCTCGACTTCGACGTCGCCGTCGATGGCGGCACGGCCCAGTCGATCTCGATCACCGCGGTCGACGCCGACACCCTCGCCATCACCGTCGACGGCGGCGCGGCGACCAACGTCGACGTTGCCGACGTCGAGGCCGTCACCTCGACGGAACTGGAGAGCGTGCTCAACGCGGGCTTCGCCGCCAACAACGTCGACATCACCGCCAGCACCGACGGCGGTGAGCTGGTGCTCACGTCCAACACGGCCAGTGACGCCGGCACGGCCGCCGTCGCGGTGACCAATGTCGCCGAGACCCTGGCCGGTGCCAGTGATTCCGGTCTCGCCGGCGGCGCCGGCAGCCTCGGCACGGTATCCGCCAAGTCGGTCGACCTGCTGGTCGATGAAATCAACGGCAACGCCGGCCTGACCGACAAGATCCGTGCGTCGAACGACAACGGCAAGCTGCGCATCGAGAACCAGTCGACGCAGGAGCTGACCATCACCGGCGCTTCGGCGGGTGCCATCGTCGACGGCGGCTCCGGCACGGCGACGATCGGCGGCAATGGTGTCCGGTCCGACCTCGCGACGCAGTTCAACCTGCTTCGCGACCAGCTCGACAAGCTGTCGGACGACTCCTCGTTCAACGGTGTCAACCTGCTGCGCGGCGACAACCTGAAGATCAACTTCAACGAGACCGGAACGTCGACGCTCAACATCCAGTCCAAGGATGGCGAGACGATCAACTCCGCCAATCTCGGCCTGATGTCGATCGAAGCCGCGGATCTGGACAGTGACGCCAACATCGACTCGCTCCTGTCGACGGTGTCCGACGCTCTGAACACGATCCGTTCGCAGTCGTCGTCCTTCGGTTCGAACCTGTCCATGGTCGAAAACCGTCAGGACTTCTCCAAGTCGATGAAGAACACGCTCCAGACCGGCGCCGACAACCTGGTGCTGGCCGACACCAACGAGGAAGGCGCCAACATGCTGGCCCTGCAGACGCGCCAGCAGCTCTCCTCGGTCGCTCTGTCCCTGGCCTCGCAGGCCGACCAGGCGGTGCTCCGCCTGTTCTGATCCCTTCTCAGGGACGACCGTTACTGGCGGCGGGGCCTCGGCCCCGCCGCTTTTTTTATGGCTTTTCCTTCCCCCGATTTCCCTTCTCGCGCGGTCCGGTATCCGGCCGGATAAGAACTTGTTAACCGTAATTCTTTACCAACCTCTACAAGAGGTTAACGCGCAGATTCCGGCCCCGAGGACATGATCGGAGCCGCGCCCAGTGTTGACTATCGGTTGCGGGAAGAGGAATGAACGATGTCTGACATTACCCTGTCCACGGGCGTGCGGCAGAACCTGCTCTCGCTGCAGAAAACCGCCGATCTGATGGCCACGACGCAGCACCGTCTTGCCACCGGCAAGAAGGTCAACTCGGCCCTCGACAACCCGACCAACTTCTTTACCTCGGCCTCGCTGCAGACCCGCGCCAACGAACTCTCGGCGCTGCTCGATTCCATGTCGAACGGCGTCAAGACGCTGGAGGCGGCCGACAACGGCCTGACGTCGATCACCAGGAACCTGGAATCGATGCAATCAACCCTGCGTCAGGCCCGTCAGGACAAGTCGTTCAAGACCATGTCCTACGCCGTCGACCTGGGCGCCACCCCAGCCGGCACCGAGACCATGTCCTTCTCCGGCGGCGCGATCGGCGCGACCGCCGTCGATATCGAACTGACGGGGGCCCAGGGCATCTTCACCGGCGCCGGTTTCGCCGCCCTCGACTTCGACAGCGCCGCCGACAACAGCTACGCCGGCTCGCTCGGCTTCGACGTCGCCATCAACGGCGGCGGCACCCGCTCGATCGCGATCACCGCGGTCGATGCCGACACACTCAGCGTATCGGTCGACGGCGGTGCCGCCACGACGCTCGACGTCGCCGACGTCGAGGCCGTTTCGGCGACGGAATTGCAGGATCTCCTCAATGCCGGGTTTGCCGCCAATGACGTCGACATCACCGCCAGCACGTCCGGCGGCGAACTGGTGCTGACGTCCGACGTCATCGCCGACACGGGCCTCGCGGCCGTCGCGGTGACGAATGTCGCCGAGACCCTTGCCGGCGCCAGCGACTCCGGCCTGGCCGGCGGCGCCGGCTCCACCAGCACCCCGATCGCCAAATCGGTCGACGCCCTCGTGGACGAGATCAACATGAACAGCGCGCTCGACAGCAAGATCCGCGCGTCGAACGACAACGGCAGGCTGCGCATCGAGAACCAGTCGACGCAGGAACTCGACGTAGCCGGCCTGACACCCGCCGGCATCGTTGATGGCGGTGCGGGGACCGGAACGATCGGCGGCAATGCGGTCCGCACCGAATTCGCCACGCAGTACAACCTGCTGCGCGACCAGCTCGACAAGCTGGCCGACGATTCCTCGTTCAACGGCGTCAACCTGCTGCGCGGCGACAATCTGAAGATCAGCTTCAACGAGACCGGCACGTCGACGCTGAACATCCAGACCAAGGACGGCAAGGCGATCAATTCCTACAACCTCGGCCTGACGTCTCTTGATTCCGTCGATCTGGACAGCGACGCCGCCATCGACGCCATCATCGCCGATGTCGGCGCGGCGCTCGATGCGATCCGCTCGCAGTCGTCCGCGCTTGGTTCCAACCTTTCGATGGTCGAGAACCGCCAGGACTTCACAAAGGCGATGAAGAACACGCTGGAGACCGGCGCCGACAACCTGGTGCTCGCCGACACCAACGAGGAAGGCGCCAACATGCTGGCCCTGCAGACCCGCCAGCAGCTCTCCTCGGTCGCGCTGTCCCTGGCCTCCGAGGCCGACCAGGCGGTGCTCCGCCTGTTCTGACGCCGGCCCGGCTTTTCACGGTTGCGGCGGCGGGGCCTCGGTCCCGCCGTTTTCTTTTCGGGTAATCTGCAAAAGCGATTCTTCGCACCCGAAACAAAGCGCGAGGCACGACGATGGCGCTCAAGGTCGAGCTGAAGCCCGGCGAACGGTTTATTCTCGGCACCGCCGTGATCACCAATGGCGGCCAACGCTCCCGGCTGTATATCGAGGGCGACATTCCCATCCTGCGGGAAAAGGACATCCTGACTCCGGAGACGGCCGACACGCCGGCCAAGCGGATCTACCTTGCCGTTCAGGTCATGTATCTGGACGGCGAGACCCAGTCACGCCACGACATCTACTTTGAACTGGTGAACGATGTCGTCCGGGCGGCACCAAGCACGCTGCCCTACGTGGACCGGATCAATAATCAGATCTTAACTGGATTTCTTTACAAAGCTCTTCGCGAAGCCAAGGCGCTAATCGAGTACGAAGAGGAACTACTGGAACATGCAAAATTCGGCGGCGCAGCTGTACGCCAGCACAGCCCAGAAAACGAGCAGCCCGCGTGATCTCGAGGCAGACCTGCTCATAAAAGCCGCGGCAAAGCTCCAGCGTGTTTGCGACGATTGGCCGAACCGGAAGCCCGAGCTGGACGAGGCACTGACGTTCAACCGCCGCCTCTGGACGATCTTCGCCACCTCCGCCACGAAGCCGGAAAACCCGCTTCCGCATCAGGTCAAGCAGAACATCGCCAATCTGTCGCTGTTCATCTTCAATCAGACCATCGATCTTCAGACCAACCCACGCCCGGAAAAGGTGCCCTCGCTGATCTCGATCAACCGCGAGCTGGCCGCCGGACTGCGCGCCACGAGCTGATACGGTCCCAGCCATAGGGGAGCTGCAGAATGCGCCGAAGTCGGGAAAATCGACGCTTTCCTTCTCCGAAGATCTATCGCAAGGCGGCCCTGGTGGCCGCCTTTTTCGTTTCAGAAGGCAGACGACGTCAGCGCTGCAAACGCGGCAGGACCCGCCGCTGAGACCCGGGCGTCAGAGGAAGTTGACGAGGCTGAGCTGCGACAGCACCGCGGTCGTCTGGTAGCTCGCCTCCAGCCGCGTCTGTAGCTGCAGGATCTTCACCGCCACCTCGTCGCGGTCGGCGACCTCCACCTCCGACAACAGCTGCACGGCCGTGGCCTTGGTCGCCGTATGGCGCTCATCGGCCTGTCCGGAGACGTACTGCGCCGTCGTGATCTCGGCATAGATGGCTTCGACTGTCTGTCGCTTGTCCGGGAACGACAGGTTGCTCACCACCCGGCTGGTCATCGCCGAGTAGCGCTCCCGCTCGACGTCGGGATTGTTCGGATCGAAGGTTTGCGCCGCGAGGACCGCGAGATTCTGGATCGTCCAGCGGAACGCCTCCTCGTTGCCGCGCGCGCCGTAGGCGACCGAGATGGATTCGTCGATCCGCGCGATCGCCGTCGAGCGCGAGTCGGTCGTCAGGTCGCCGTCGCCCAGATACCAGAACACGGTGTCGGCGGGCGTCCCGTCGCGCAGGGCCGTGGCGGTGTCGAACGGCGGGCCGTCGACGCGCTGCGGCGGGTTGGCATCGTCCATGTTGAAGAAATCGTCGGCCGCCGCGTAGCCGGACGCGGCCCGCAGCTCCGTGGCCGCCTCCGTCTCCAGGCTGGTAACGAGCGCGGCCTGGAAGTTCGCGGCCGTGGTGGTCTCGTCGGCGCCGATTTCGAACGTGCCGGGGTCCCCGCCCTCGCCCGCCGCGACGGCGGTAAGCTCGACGACCGTCTCCGTGCCATCCGGCATGGACAGCGTCAGGCGCACGGTCTCGCCGGCTTCGGGCAGCGTCGCGGAGAAGGACAGCGTCGCCTGCGGCGGCACGCCGGCCGGCCCCGTCGCCGTCGTCCCGGTCAGGGTCGTGGCGAGCTGAACGATCTTGAAGCCGAACGGACTGCCGTCGACGTCCTCGGAAATGGCGACGTCCGCGGCCGCCGGAACCGGCACGACGAGACGGCCGAGCCCGTCGGCGCCCATATCGGCCTGCATCCGCTCCGACAGATGCTGCTTGAAGCCGGCGCGCGCGCCGGCGCCGTCCATGATCGCCGGCGTCGGCTCGACCGGTTCCGCATCGGTCCTGCGCCCCGCGAACAGGTAGCGGCCGCCGACCTCGGAACGCAGCAGCGACAGCGCCTCGTCCAGCGCCGCCTCGGCCCGCAGCTGGGTCGACGAGCGGTTGCCGTCCGTCAGGACATAGTCCGGCACCATCGCGTCGGTACGGATCTCACGGCCGATATTGCTGAAGCGGTCGATCGCCTGGGTCATCACGTTCATGCGCAGGGAGATCGTCTGGATCGTCGACTTGTAGGCGTCGGTGATGGAGGTCCTTGACCGCATCGCGATGCTGAGCGTCCGATCCGGCCCGAGCGTGCCGTAGGTCGCCGCCTTCTTTCCGGTGGCGAGCTGGCGCTGCAGATCGAACAGTTTCTCGCGCGACTCGATGATGCCGCGCGTCCAGCCGAGAGACTTCGACAGGGGAGGAACGCTCATGCCGTCTACATCCTCATCAGTAGGTCCATCATCTCACGGAACGCCGTGATCAGACGGGTGTTGGCCTGATACGCCGTCTGCAGCTCGATCAGGTGGGCCATTTCCTGGTCGATATTGACGCCCGACCGCGACGTGAACCGCTCCTCGAGCTGGGCGACCACCGTCTCCTGGGCTTCGGTCGCCTGGCTCACGTCCTGCGCGATCGCCCCCTGATAGGAGATGATGCGCTGGACGAAGCCGGAGACCGTGCCGGTATACGGCGTCGACCCCGCCACCTTGGTCTCCGCCGGGAAGGTGATCTGCATCTGCGTGAGGCGCCGCAGCATGTCGAGGGGACGCGCGGGATCGCCGATCTCGATCCCGGCGCCGTACTGGACCAGCTTCGTGTTGTCGGCCAGCAGCGCCGCGTTGACGGAGATGCGGCCGGCGAAGCCGATGCGCTGGGGCATACCCTCCAGGCGCCCGGTATAGGGGCTGCCGCCATCGACGAAGAGCGGGATCGCGAGCCCGTTGCCGTCCAGTGCCGTGTTGGTGATCGACGCGTCCACGGACGTGATCGCGGAGGTGTTGAACGACCCCTCGGACAACCCCGTCGCCGTCCCGACGGACGGATTGGAGAAGGTGATGGAGAAGCCGTCGGCCGGCGTATCTCCGGTGATGACGAGATCGCCCGCGGCGATCGTCGCGCCGATGCCGGGCAGACCGTCCAGCCACGACTGCAGGTCCTGCCCCGTCGTCGCCGGGCCGAAGTTGAAGACGTTGTCGACGCCGTTGACGTTGATCGTCAGGGCTTCGCCGTTGAGGCCGGCCAGGTTCAGCGTCGAGCCGTCGGCGCCGTAGAGCGAGCCGGTCGAGTTCGCGGTCGCGTCGCCGTCGTCCAGGAACCGCAGCACGTTGCCGCCCGGCGCCGAGACGTCGACCTGCGGGCCCAGCGCGGCGTTGAGCTGCGCCGCGACGGACGCGTAGCCGCCCGAGAAGTCGACGCCGATGACGATGTCGTTGGGATCGGCCGTGACGCTGTTGTCGAGCGGCAGGCTCGCCGGGTCGTCGACCCGGATGATCGTGTAGGTCTGCTCGGCCCCGCCGGGCTGCGTCGCCAGCGTCAGGTTGACCCGGTCGCCGGACTGGATCCCGGTCAGGTCGACATCGAAGCCGTCCTGGGTGCCGACCGTGGTCGCGGTGCCGTCGACGGTGCGTCCCGACAGAGAGCGCGCCAGCGCTTCGGCCAGGACGTCGAGCTGGGCCTGGGCGTCGACCAGGAACTCGTCGCGCAGCTCCAGCAGGGCCGAGATCTTGCCTGAGCGGATCTGATTGTTCTCGATGAGATCGAGCACCGCGCCGTTCTGCGACACGATCCGGATCGTGCCGACGCCGCGCTCGGCCGGGTCGTCGGAGTAGAGCGACTGCGGCGTCATGGAGCCGCGCTGATCGAATTGCAGCTCCACCGGCAACAGGTCGAGCAGCATCGTCCCCGACTTCGTCATGATGCTGACGGTGCCGCGCTCGCGCTCCATCACCTGGATGTCCATCAGTTCGCTGAGCTCGGAGATATAGCCGTCGCGGATGTCGAGCAGGTCTGCCGGCGGCGACTCGAGCTGGTCGCGGCTGCCGATGTCCATGTTGATCTTGGCGATCTTGCCCAGCAGCTCGTTGGCCCGCTGCACCGCGTCGCCGATGCCGCGCTCGGCCTCCAGCCGCATCGCCTGGATGTCGGACGACAGCTGGTTCAGGTTGCCGGCGAGAACCTGCGCGTCGCGCAGCGCCTGCTCGCGCGCGATGAAGGAGTCCGGACTGGTCGCCAGCGCCTCCATCGACGAACGGAAGGTGTTGAACAGCGTGTCGACCCCGTTCGCCGAGCCGGGTTCGCCCAGCATCAGGTCGAGCTGGTCGTAGTACTGTTTGAGGATGCGGACATACCCGGCGCCGCTGTTCTCCAGCCGCAGCTGCCGCTGCACCAGCGAATCCACGTCGCGCACGATGTCGCCGATGCGGATGCCCGTGACGTTGCTGCCGACGACCATCGTCGAGCGTTCGAGCGTCTTGCGGGTATAGCCGGGGGTATCGGCGTTGGAGACGTTGCGCGAGACGACGTCGAGCCCGGCCTGCGTCACCCGCAGGCCCGAAAGCGCCGATCCGAGTACGCCGTAGAGTCCCATTGTGCCTGCCGCCTCCTGGGGAGCGATCGGGGGGAACGGTCGGACCCGGCCGGTGCCGGGCCCGCACTGACGATCCGCGTCAGCGGATCATGTTGAGCACTTCCTGGAGCATCTCGTTGCTGGTCGTGACGATGCGGGTGCCGGCGGCGTAGGCCTGCTGCGTGACGATCAGCTTGGTGAATTCGTCGGCGATGTCGGTATTCGAGCTTTCCACCGAGGCGCCGATGATGGAGCCCTGCGCCCCGAGGATCGCCGGGCCCGAGTCCTGGGTCACCGCATAGGTGCCGCCGTCCATCTTCTGCAGCCGGTTCTCGGCATTGAAGGACGCCAGCCGCACTTCGTAGAGATCGACGGTGCGGCCGTTGGTGTAGCTCGCCACGATACGCCCGGCTTCCGAGATCGACACGCCGACCAGCTCGCCGGCGGCATAGCCGTTCTGCCTGAGCTCCGTAACCTGCGCGTTGCCGTTGGAGTCGGCAAACTGGGTGATGCCGTTGACGCCGTGCTTGAGGGTGATGTCGCCCACGTTCA
The DNA here is from genome assembly GCF_025397915.1 of Microbaculum marinisediminis. Lineage (NCBI taxonomy): Bacteria > Pseudomonadati > Pseudomonadota > Alphaproteobacteria > Hyphomicrobiales > Tepidamorphaceae > Microbaculum > Microbaculum marinisediminis. The sequence goes on along the minus strand of NZ_JALIDZ010000005.1, from coordinate 351,901 downwards.
CGCCGTTCACCGTCACGCCGGTCAGGTTCACCTGCGCGATATCGGGCGTGAGCTGGCCGGAGGAGTTGAAGACGTAGTCCTGCCCGACATTGAGCCAGGCGGTGTCGGTGCCGGTCGCGTTGGAATCCACCTGATAGAACAGGTTCCAGGTATCCGAGCCGCCGCCGTTGGTATTGTCGGTCTTCGCCCAGCGCATCTGGATGTTCACCGGCGCGCCGGCGGAGTCGTAGACGGTGATCGCGCTGCCCGAGATCGACTGGTCCAGGAAGGTCGAGACGTCCTGGCCCTGGATGAGCCCGTCGGCGCCCGCGGTCGGGTTGTTGTTGTAGTCGGCCGGATTCAGCAGCTCGCTGTCCGGGATGTCCGGATCCGCGGCGGTCGTCATCGGATAGGACGAGAGGTTGGCGCGCAGGTCGATCTGCGACGTGGCCTGAGCCGGCAGGAAGTCGTTGGTGATGCGCACCGGTTCCGGCAGGCTGCCGACGAGGTTGCCGGTCTGCGGGTCGACGCGGATTGCCTTCAGGTAGTTGCCCGCGCCGTTGACCAGGTAGCCGCTGCGGTCGAACTCGAAGTCGCCCCGGCGCGTGTAGTAGTCGACGCCGCCGAACACCGGGTTGCCGTCGGCCATGTCGGCACGCTGCTCAACGATGAAGAAGCCGTCGCCGTTGATCCCCATGAAGGTCGGCACTTCGGCGGCACGGATATCGCCCTGCACGTTGTTGGTCGCCCGGGTGAACACCTGAACGCCGCCGGCGAGCTGCTTGTAGTACGGGGAATCCGGCACCAGGTCGGCGAACGTCGTCTCCGTCCGCTTGAAGCCGACCGTCTGAGAATTGGCGATGTTGCCGGACACGTGCTCGAGCGCGAACGACTGCGCCTTCAGCCCCGACACCGCCGTCGCCAGCGCCCCATAGATACCCATAGCTCATCCCTCCGATGGAATACGCGGAGTTCGGCCCAACCGGCCGCACCCATTCGTAGGCACGGGCAGCAATCGCCGTGCCAGCATGACGACATCAATAAATTCAAAGACTTATCGAGAACCCCGGTCAGCGAACCCGTATCCGACGCGGAAGAAATTCCCCGTCGCGGCAAAAAATGCCGCGCGCCGGTAGCCCCTTTGTCGGAACTGCGCTACCAGTTGCCGCGCAATGGATTTGGGAGCCGCCGGAATGCGTTTCGAGGGTACTGGAAGCTACGTCGCCACCGAGGATCTGCGGATCGCCGTCAATGCCGCGATCACGCTGGAGCGCCCGCTGCTGGTCAAGGGCGAGCCCGGGACGGGCAAGACGGTCCTGGCCCACGAGATGGCCAACAGCCTCGGCGTGCCGCTGCTGGAATGGCACATCAAGTCGACTACCAAGGCGCAGCAGGGCCTGTACGAGTACGACGCCGTCAGCCGCCTGCGCGACAGCCAGCTCGGCGACGAGCGGGTCCACGACATCCGCAACTACATCCGCCGCGGCCGGCTCTGGGACGCCTTCACCGCGGAGCAGCGCCCGGTCCTTCTCATCGACGAGATCGACAAGGCCGATATCGAGTTCCCCAACGACCTGCTGCAGGAACTCGACCGCATGGAGTTCTACGTCTACGAGACCGGCGAGATGGTCCATGCGCGCGTCCGCCCGATCGTCGTCATCACCTCCAACAACGAGAAGGAGCTGCCCGACGCCTTCCTGCGCCGGTGCTTCTTCCACTACATCCGCTTCCCCGATCCCGACACCATGTCCGCGATCGTCGACGTCCACTTCCCCGGCCTCAAGAAGCGGCTTCTCCAGGAAGCGCTGTCGGTCTTCTACGACATCCGCGACGTGCCGGGCCTCAAGAAGAAGCCGTCTACCTCCGAACTGCTCGACTGGATCAAGCTCCTGCTGTCCGAGGACATCGACGAGACCGCGCTGCGCGAGCGCGATCCCAAGAAGCTGATCCCGCCGCTGCATGGCGCGCTGCTCAAGAACGAGCAGGACGTCCATCTGTTCGAGCGCCTCGCCTTCATGACGCGGCGCGGCGGCAACTAGCCCCCTTGCCACGTCGGACGGCGGCCATCCGGCCGGGGAAGCCCCTGAATCACGTCCGCCTCACACGAACTTGAACGGCGGCGGCAAGGCCGCCGGCCGATCGACTGCGTAGCTCCCGCCAATCCTCCAAGAGAGGTCAACCTTCGTTACGGGAGAACGACATGAAACCGTTCAAGTATGCTGTCTTCGGAATTGCCGGCCTGGCGCTCGCCGCCGTATCGACGCCCTCGATCGCCAAGATGGTCGGTGGCGCCGAGATGCATGCGTCGAAAAACATCGTCGAGAACGCCTCAGCCTCCCAGGACCACAAGACCCTTGTCGCCGCCGTCCAGGCCGCCGGCCTGGTCGAGACGCTCCAGGGCAAGGGCCCCTTCACCGTCTTCGCTCCGGTCGACGCCGCTTTCCAGAAGTTGCCCGCCGGCACCGTGGAAACGCTGCTCAAGCCCGAAAACAAGGATCAACTCGTTGCCGTTCTCACCTACCACGTGGTTTCCGGTGACGTGACCGCATCGGCCCTCGTCGAAAAGATCTCGGCCATGGGCGGCAAGGCGGAACTGACGACCGTGCAGGGCGCCACCCTGACCGCCATGCTCGACGGCGACGCCGTCAAGATCACGGACGCCAAGGGCAACACGGCAACCGTCACCGTCGCCGACGTCGATCAGTCCAACGGCGTCATCCACGTCATCGATACGGTTCTGCTTCCCTGATTTGTCGGCCAACCGGCCGAAGCGGGGCCGCGGTCGGTTCGACCGCGGCCCTTTCCGTTTTCGGCGCAACATCGGGCATGGGCCGGCTGCACAGGACGCCCGTATCGGCGCCGAATCGTTTGGATAGACACCTGTCTTCCGGTACGATAGCCACGGTCTCGCCGGGACCAGAAAACGCGTCCCGGTCAGGGCGGCGCGCATGGAAACGCGACGCCTTGGCGAAAAACGCGAGCCCGTTGGATCGCTTTGGCGGAAGCCCTTTCGATCGCATTGGCGGAAGAACGACAGGAACCAGCAGATGAAAACCAGACTTGCAACGATTGCATGCGCCGCACTCGTTTCGCTGGGCATGGCGGGCAATGCCGCCGCCCAGTCGCACGCGAGCTGCGACGCCTATGCGCGCGACTACGCGAAGCGCGTCTCCTCCGGCACCGAGGTGCTTGGCGGCGCGGCCGTGGGCGCGGTGGGCGGCGCGATCATCGGCGGCATCATCGGCGGCAGCAGGGGCGCCGGCACGGGCGCGCTGATCGGCGGCGGCACCGGCGCCGTGGGCGGCGCGGCGACCCACGCCCAGCGCTACCAGAATGCCTATGACACGGCCTACTACAACTGCATGAACCAGCGCGCGGCCCAGCCCGCCGGCGGCCTGCAGCCCTGGACGCCGGCCTGGTACCAGTACTGTTCGTCAAAGTTTCGCTCGTTCGACCCGAATACGGGCTACTACACGACCTACAGCGGCCAGAAGCGGTTCTGCCAGTAGGCCGGCGAGACCGGACGCCGGGCCTCAGGGCCCGGCGTTTTTATGTTACCGATCAGCCGGCTTCCGTGCCGTGCGCATGCGCGACGGCGCAGTTGTATTCGACCCGATTGCGACCTTGCCATTTGGCGGCGTAGAGCGCCTCGTCGGCTAAGGCCACCAGGGTCTCGACCTCGCAGGGCGGCTGTATCGTCGTCACCCCGAAACTCGCCGTTACCTTGATTGGTCGACCGGGATCGCCGTGCACCGTCCCGGCGATGATCCGGCGAAGCGTTTCCGCGATCCGGCACCCGTGTTCGCCGGGCGCCTCGGGCAGGAATACGCCGAACTCCTCGCCGCCGAGGCGACCGAACACGGCATCGTCGCCGAAATGCCCGGAGACGATCCGGGCGATTTCACGCAAAACGCTGTCACCCGCCGGGTGGCCGTAGCGATCGTTCACCGCCTTGAAGTCGTCGATATCGAACAGGATCAGCGCCGATTGCGCCGCCGTTTCGTCGGCCCCGTCCAGGCAATCGGTCATGGATTGGATGAAGCGGCGGCGGTTGGCGATCCCCGTCAGAGGATCGGTTTCCGCGAGTTGCTTGAGCTCGGCCTCCAGACGCCGGCGCCGGGCCACTTCCGAGCGCAGCTCGGCGTTCACCTTGACCAGGCTCGCGTGCTGGGTCTCCAGCGTCTGCATCGTCTTCTGCAGCTGCGTCAGGTCCGAGATGGTGATCGCCAGCCCGTCGCCGACCCTGGCGCTGCTGATCCGGTAGACGCCACCCCGCGCGCCCGATGCCTCCAGCGCTTCGTAGACGCGGGTGACGCCGGTCTCCAGGCTCGCGTGAAGATCCGGCCACACGCGCTCGAGATCCGCGAGCGGCAACAGCGACTTCAGCCCTTTGCCAACCAGATCGCCCGGGTCGCCGCCGAACAGCGCCGCTGCCGAACTGTTGACCGCCGTGATCTCGAAATCGGCGACCGCGCCCAGGCGGTCGCGCATCGCCGAAACCACCAGGATGCCGTGCTGGCTGGCGTTGAAGACCGCGCGGATCAGGTCGTAGTTGTCGGCCCGCGACCGCACGTAGACGAGCATCCCGGCGTTGCCGTTTTCCTGGCGCAGCGGCAACAGCAGCCGTTCGCTGGCGCCGGGAACGCCGAAACTCACCTTGCGCTGGACGGTGAACGTCGGCGCGCCCGTCTCGATGCAGTACTTGTAGCGCGGCATGTAGGCGTGCGCTGAGGGATAGGGCATATCGCCGAGCAGGCGGCCTGTGGGGTCGTGGCCGAAGAGCGCGGAAACCTGATCGCCGACGACGTCGAAACGGAAGTCGCCGTTCTCGGCGTTCAGCAGCATCAGGTTGACGCCACCGGGCCCGGCGATGTGCCTGGCAAACCGGTCCCGACGCGGCAGCCCCCCGTCCTCGCGGGCGGCATGACGCCAGTCGTCGAGCAGGTCCCGAACCTCGGCGAAGACGGTTCGCCTTTCAATTCCATCAAAGTAAATTTCGATTTCCGGTTGTCCCGCCGCAGATCCAAGTGACGCCACGTTTATATTGCTCCCGTGCCGATCGTCTGGTGGTCCTCGCCCCGGAGTCAGCTACGTAGCGTCAGAAACTGAAAAAGTTCGTGTTGATAAAACTAGAATTGTATCGATTGCGCATTTTAGACGGCAAAACGACGAGATCCTGACGCCCCCCCGCCCCCGGGCCGAACTCACGCGGAATCGTCGCCGCGACGCGCCCTGCGCTCTTCCAGAGCGTCGAGGAATTGCAACTTCCAGTATATGAGCTGGGTTGCCGCACGGCCCAGCGATCCGCCGCCCCAGAGCGGGCGATACGGCCTGAACCGTTTCCAGGTATCGTCGCCGCCGGCAATAGCCCGCGCGATCAGGCTGCCGCCGATCGCCGTGGTGTTGAGCCCGTGCCCACCGAACGCCGTGCAGGCCCACAGCCCCTCGCCAATGCGCCCGATTAGCGGCATCTTGTGCACCGCGTAGCCCATCAGGCCGCCCCACGCGAATTCGACCCGGAAATCGCCGAGCTGCGGATAGATCGCCAGGATGTCGCGCTTCAGCATCTGCGCCAGATGCGCCGGTTCGGAGCGGCGCGTGGTGATGCGCCCGCCCCACAGCAGCCGGCCGTCTTCGACGATCCGGTAGTAGTCGGAGGCGCGGCGGGTATCGCCGATGCAGCCGCCGAACCGGATCGACTCGGCCAGCCGGTCGGCCATCGGCTCGGTGACGATCACGTAGGTCGCGATCGGCAGCACCGCCCGGTCGATCTGCCGCCACAAATTCGGCGGATAGGCGCTGCCCGAAAGCACCACGTCGCGCGCCGACACGGTGCCTTGCGGCGTCTCGACGATCCAGCCGGCACGCCCGCGATCGAGCCGCTGCGCCGGCGTCCCCTCGCAGATCCGCGCGCCCTTCGCCTCGGCGTCGGCGGCCAGCGCCAGCGCGTAGTTGAGTGGATGGATATGGAACGCCGTCGTGTCGTGCAGCCCCTGGAAGTAGGTGTTCGTCCTCAGCGTCTCGCGCACATGTTCGGTCGGCCAGAAGTCCCGCGGATGCCCGTAGCGGGTCGCCATGGTCTCCGCGCGGCGCTTCAGCCCATCCGCATCGTCGTAGCGGATCACCTTCAGCCAGCCCGGCACCGGGTCCACGCCCGCCGGCTTCAGTTCGTCGATCGCCCCGCGCACATAGTCCACGCCCTCGACGGACAGGTCCCAAAGCGCCCTTGCATGCTCGTAGCCGAGCTTGTCCTCGATCGCGTCGATGCCTTCGGCATAGCCCGGCGAGACGAAACCGCCGTTGCGGCCCGACGCCGCCCAGCCGACGCGCGCGCCTTCCACCAGCACAACCGAGCGCCCGGCGGCGGCGAGCTCCCGCGCGGTGGTGAGCCCGGCGAGCCCCCCGCCGATGACGCAGACCTCGGCCTCCGCCTTTCCCTCCAGCGGCGGCCGGGCGGGCGCCTCCGTCATGGTCGCGGCATAAAAGCTGTCTATGTGGGCTGGATCGGTCATCTGCGGTCTCGCGCGGCTACGCTGGCTGACGTCACTGGGACGGCTGGTTATGGTATGCAGCGCCCGTCGGCAAGCCGCCGGAACGATACAACCGGGAAATCGAAATGAGCGACCACATCCAGAGCCGCCGCGAAGGCCATGTCCTCGTCATCCGTATCGCGCGGCCGGACAAGAAGAACGCGCTGACCGTCGACATGTACGCCGCGCTGGCCGACGCGATCGCCGGCGCCGAGGCGGACCGCGATGTGCGCGCCATCGTCCTGCTCGGCAGCGAGGGCTCCTTCTGCGCCGGCAACGACATCGGCGACTTCCTGTCGCGTCCCCCGCACGACGAAGACGCACCGGTGGTGCGCTACCTGCGGGCGCTCGCCCGCTCGACGGTTCCGCTCGTCGCGGGCGTCGACGGCGATGCGGTCGGCATCGGCACCACCACCCTGCTGCACTGCGACTTGGTGTTCGTGACGGCACGGGCGAAGCTGCGCCTGCCCTTCGTCAATCTCGGTCTGGTGCCGGAAGCCGGCTCGACGCTGCTGCTGCCGCGGGTGCTGGGCCACGTGCGCGCCGCCGAGCTGATCATGCTGGGCGATCCCTTCGACGGGGCCCGCGCCGTCGAGCTCGGCATCGCCAACCATGTCGTTGCACCGGAGGCGCTGGAGGCCGACGTCATGGACGTCGCCGCCCGCATCGCCGCGCAGCCGCCCTCGGCCATGCGCGAGTCCAAGCGGCTCCTGAAGGGCGACGTTGCCGCCCTGGAGGCGCGAATTCTGGAGGAAGTGCGCATCTTCACCGCACAGCTGTCCTCGCCCGAGGCGCGCGAGGCGTTCACCGCCTTCATGGAAAAGCGCAAGCCCGATTTCTCCAAGATCGCCTGAACCCGGAGCCCGATCCCATGCCCCGCCTGCTTTTGCTCCGCCACGCCAAGTCGTCCTGGTCCGATCCCGGCCGCGCCGATTTCGACCGTCCACTCAACAGCCGCGGGCGGTCCGCGGCACCCGCGATCGCGAAGTTCATGGTGCAGCAGGGCCTGTTGCCGCAGCGCATCGTCTGCTCCACCGCCCAGCGGGCCCGCGAGACCCTGGCGCTGATGCTGCCGCATATGGCCTCCGACATGGAAGTGGCGTTTACCCGCCGCCTCTACGAGGCCGATGCCGAGGGCTATCTGACGGCCGCACGGATGGCCGGCGGCACCGCCAACACGCTGATGCTGGTCGGCCACAACCCCGCGATGGAAGAGGTGGCGATGGTGCTGGCGCCGGCCGGCGACGCCCGGGCGCTGACGCTGATGCGCGAGAAATACCCGACCGGCGCACTCGCCATCATCGATTTCGACGGCCCGCGCTGGGACGAGATCGGCCCCGGCGCCGGCCGCCTGACCGCCTTCTGCACGCCCAAGATGCTCGATCTAGAAGATTGAGATAGAAGCGTTTTCCGGTCCGCTATTCCGAAAGCGGGCCATCGCTCCTACATTGCTGACGGGAATGACCGGCAGTGAGCGCAGCGTGACCAGAACGTCCATCGCCGACGAGGCCCGGCTCGCGGTCGGCAATCTCATCGATTTCGCAGGCGGCCTCGTCGCCCCCTCGCTCAGGCTCGGGGTCACGGGCCTGTCGCGCTCCGGCAAGACGGTGTTCATCACCGCCCTCGTCCACAATCTCGTCCATGGCGGCCGCCTGCCGGTGTTCGACGCCATGGCCGAGGGGCGCCTCTCCCGCGCCCATCTCGATCCGCAGCCAGACGACGACGTGCCGCGCTTCGACTACGAGGCCCATGTCGAGGCGCTCACCGGAAAGGATCGCCACTGGCCGGAGTCGACGCGCCGGGTCAGCGAGCTCAGGGTCACGATCGAATACGAGTCGGCCACCTTCTGGGGCAGCCGGATCGGTCCCGGCAAGCTGCATCTGGATATCGTCGACTACCCCGGCGAGTGGCTGCTCGACCTGCCGCTCCTGAACCAGAGCTACGCCGACTGGTCGGCCCGCACGATCGCGCAGTCGCGCGTGGCGCCGCGATCGCGGCTGGCGGCCGACTGGCACGCCCATCTTCAGACGCTCGATCCCGACGGTCCCGAGGACGAGACCGCCGCCCGCATGGCCGCCGAGCTCTTAACCACCTATCTGCGCGCCTGCCGCGACGAGCGCTTCTCGCTCTCCGCCCTGCCGCCCGGCCGGTTCCTGATGCCCGGTGACCTCGAGGGCTCGCCGGCGTTCACCTTCGCGCCCCTCGACATGGGCCCGGGCGCCCGGGCCGGCCGGCACACGCTCGCCGCGATGATGGAGCGCCGCTACGAGGCCTACAAGTCGGTGGTGGTGAAGCCGTTCTTCCGCGACCATTTCGCCCGCCTGGACCGGCAGATCGTGCTGGTCGACGCGCTGCAGGCCCTGAATGCCGGCCCCTCGGCGATCGCCGACCTGGAAACCGCCCTGTCGGAGATCCTCGCCTGCTTCCGGCCCGGACGCGCGAGCTGGCTGTCGCGCATCCTCACCCGCCGCATCGACCGGATCGTCTTCGCCGCCACCAAGGCCGACCACCTGCACCACCGCAGCCACGACCGGCTCGAGGCGATCCTGTCGCGCCTCGTCCAGACCGCCGCCGTGCGTGCCGCCTTCGCCGGCGCCGAGGTCGACGTGGTCGCCCTGGCCTCCGTCCGCGCGACCCGCGAGGCGACCGTCAGGCGCGGGCGCGAGAGCCTCGACTGCATCGTCGGCACGCCCGAGAAGGGCCAGCGCGTCGACGGCGAGACGTTCGACGGCAAGGAGGAAATCGCTATATTTCCCGGGGACTTGCCCGCCGATCCGGAATCGGTTTTCGAACACCCTGAATCAATCTTCGAAGTTCCTGAATCGGTTTCCGAGGACGAAGCCGAGGCCTATCGCTTCGTGCGCTTCCGCCCGCCGGCGCTGCAGCGCACCGCCGAAGGCCTGTCGCTGTCGCTGCCCCACATCCGGCTCGACCGGACGCTGCAGTTCCTGATCGGAGACCGGCTCGAATGAACGACAAGAAGATCCGCCGCCCCGCCGCGTTCCGGCTGTCCGACGCCGCCGTCCTGGTCGAGGACCCCGGCGGCCCGCACGAGCCCCCCGGCACGGCGGCACGCGCGCGGGCGAAGTCGAAGCCCAAGGCCGTCCTCACGCCGGACGCCGAGGACGCCTTCGCGGCGGAGTCCGGCGGCGCGCTTGTCGAAGTGCCGCCCGCGCCGCGGCGCGGCTTCGCCTGGGGCAAGCTGTTCTTCGGTGCGTTCGGCGCCTTCCTCTCGTTCGCCGTCGGCATCTGGATCACCGATTTCGTCGCCGGCCTGTTCGCCCGCAACGACGTGCTGGGCTGGATCGCGCTCGGCCTCGCCGGCCTCACCGCCCTCGCCCTGCTGGTGGTGGTGGGCCGCGAGATCGCCGGCCTGATGCGCCTGTCCCGCGTCACCCATCTGCGGGCCGATGCCGACGCGGCCGCCGCCGACGACGACCGCGACGCCGCACGGCGCATCGTCCGCGAGACGGTCGCGCTTTATGCCCGCCGGCCGGAGACGGCGCGGGCGCGGGCCGCCGTCAGCGAGCATGCCGACGATATCATCGACGGACGCGACCTCCTGCGCCTGGCCGAGAAGGAGCTGATGACCCGCATGGACGCGGAGGCCCGGGCGCTGATCACCGGCGCGGCCGGCCGGGTGTCGGTGGTGACGGCGATCAGTCCGCGCGCGCTCGTCGACATCGCCTATGTGCTGATCGAGACGGTCCGCCTCGTGCGCCGCATCGGCGTGCTCTATGGCGGGCGTCCGTCGGGGCTTGCCCTCTACCGGCTGCTGAAGCTGTCGATCGCCCATCTCGCGGTCACCGGGGGCATCGCCATGACCGACAGCCTGATCCAGCAGCTCGTCGGCCACGGCGTGGCCGCGCGCCTGTCGGCCCGTCTCGGCGAAGGTGTCGTCAACGGCATGATGACGGCCCGGGTCGGCCTGGCCGCGCTCGACGTCTGCCGCCCCCTGCCCTGGCTTGCCAATAGCCCGCCCGGCATCTCCGACGTCATGTCGACGCTGGTGGCCGGCACCGGAGACAAGGGCAAGGCCGCCGCGAAGGCCGATTGACGATTCCCCCGCCGATGGGTCATTTAGGGACTTGGCGCGCGCATTTCGCCGCCTATCGATTCGCCGCCGTCACAAAAGCGCCGCGAGTTTGGATGAGAAGATTCGTATGATCCGCTCCATGTCACGCCTTACGGCCGCCGCCGCAGTCCTCTTTGCGCTCGCCGCCCCCGGCGCGCATGCCGGAGAGAACGGCTTTCTCAAGGGCTTCACCGGGCAATGGCGCGGCACCGGAGCGGTCCGCACCGCCGGCGACGCACCGCAGGAAAAGCTCGTCTGCCGCGTCGACGGCACGCTGCGCGGCAGCGACCAGCTGGAGTTGAGCGGACGCTGCGGCGGCGACCGCTTCACCGGCACCTTCAAGATCGCGCTGACCTACAACACCACGAAGGGCTACTACTCGGCGGTGTGGCAGGACTCGCTCGGCTCGAAGAGCCCGCCGCTGACCGGACTGCGCAATGGCAGGCGGCTGGTCTTCAAGGTGCGCCACAACGATTTCGAGACCAACGGCCGCGCGGTGTCCACCCTCGTCATCGATCCGGAGGACGCCCGCTTCCGCATCGTCGGCCGCACCATGCCCGAAGCCGGCAGCGACGACTTCGTCTCCGCCGACCTGACCTTCCTCGCGACTAACTAGAGTATCGCGCGCCCTGCCACCCCAGGTGGCCTGACGCAAGGGAATCATGCCATTGTCTCCCGGCAAACGTTTGAGGAGGCAATAGATGAAGACTGCGCTCAAGCTCGCGTTGTCCCTCGGAATCGCTGCGTCTTTTGTATTGATTACAGCCGAGTCCGAGGCCGGTCGGCGTAAATCCCATCCTTATTACGCGCAATACTCGAAGGCGGTCGACACGTATCTGACCGAGGACCTGGACATCACCGCCCAGGATCCGGGCGCCGTCGGCACCATGTACGCCGGCACCGGCATCCCGGCCACGAACTTCGTCATCCGCCGGTTCGACAGGGCCGGGATCGAGCTGGCGATCAAGGCGCACTACCGTCAGGGCTACGACATCCCGCCGACATACGTGGACGGCAAGGGCATCGTGCACATCGTGGTTCCCGCCGGCCATCAGGTCGCCGATCCCGCCAATGGCGTCCCCTCGACCCACACCGGACGGGCGCGCTGGAATTTCGCCTATTCCTACGATGCGGCGCTGAACGGCGGCAACCCGGACCTCGAGGACTATCGGGGCTGGCTGCTGATCGACACCGATCCGTCAGAAAAGACCCGGTATCTCTGGCTGCAGCTGAAGAAACTCACCAACAGCCCGACGGGCCAGAGGAACGGCTATGGCTGGGTGACCAAGTCCACGGTCGAGATCAGCGATGACGAGGGAACCTCGCAGGTCAGCCAGAACTCGCAGAACCTGGCGTTCTACGAGGAGTACATCGACGCCGATCCGCGCACCCGCGGTCAGCAGTCCTACATGGCCACGGATTTCGGGCCCGGACAGTTCGACGTCATGATGATCCTCGAGCCCAAGCGCAAGCGCCACCGCGACGGCGCCGTGCTGCGCGTCGTCTTCGACGTCGTCGAGCCCTGATCGGCGGCGCCTGAGCCGGTCAACCGGCCGGGGCGGCACCGCCGCTCCGGCATTTCTTGCCGCACGTCTTGCAGCATGGCGGCGGGCGCTTGGACGACGGCGCGATCGGGCTTATGGTCCGCACCGATCGTTTTCGCACCGACGGAGCGCCATGTTCGTTACCTTCTTCCACGAGCTCAAGCAGGCCGGCGTGCCCGTGACCCTGCGCGAGTATCTGACCCTGATGGAAGCGCTGGAACGCGACCTCGCCCAAAAGCGGGTCGAGGACTTCTACTACCTGTCCCGCGCCTGCCTGGTGAAGGACGAGCGCAACCTCGACAAGTTCGACCAGGTCTTCGGCCACGTCTTCAAGGGCCTGGAGCTGATGTCGGACGGCATCGAGGCCGAGATCCCGGAGGAATGGCTCCGGAAACTCGCCGAGAAGTACCTCACCGAGGAGGAGAAGGCCGAGATCGAGGCGCTCGGCGGCTGGGACAAGCTGATGGAGACGCTGAAGGAGCGCCTCAGGGAACAGCAGGGCCGCCACCAGGGCGGCAACAAGTGGATCGGCACAGCCGGCACCTCGCCGTTCGGCGCCTACGGCTACAATCCCGAAGGCATCCGCATCGGCCAGGACGAGAGCCGCCACCGCCGCGCGGTGAAGGTGTGGGACAAGCGAGAGTTCAAGGACCTCGACGATTCCGTCGAGCTCGGCACCCGCAACATCAAGGTGGCGCTGCGCCGCCTGCGCAAGTTCGCCCGCACGGGCGCGGCCGACGAGCTCGATCTCGGCGGCACCATCCGCCAGACCGCCGACAAGGGCTGGCTCGACCTGAAGTTCCGTCCCGAACGCCGCAACGCGGTGAAGGTGCTCGCCTTTTTCGATATCGGCGGCTCCATGGACTGGCACATCAAGACCTCGCAGGAGCTGTTCTCGGCGGCCCGCACCGAGTTCAAGGTCATGGAGTATTTCTACTTCCACAACTGCCTCTATGAATCGGTGTGGAAGGACAACCGCCGGCGCTGGCAGGAGCGCACGCCCACCTGGGACGTGCTCCACAAGTTCCCTGCCGACTACAAGGTGATCTTCGTCGGCGACGCCTCGATGAGCCCCTACGAGATCGCGCAGCCGGGCGGCTCGGTCGAGCATTTCAACGAGGAGGCCGGCGCCGTCTGGATGCAGCGCCTGCTCGGCATCTACGAGCACGCGGTCTGGCTCAATCCGGTGCCCGAGCAGCACTGGGACTACACGCCCTCGATCGCGATGATGAAGCAGCTGTTCTCCGACCGCATGTACCCGCTGACCCTCGAAGGGCTCGACGAGGCCATGCGGGAACTGGTGCGGTAAGCCAAATAATTAAATATTTTGTCATAGTTAGGCCTCGTTCGGTCGGGACATAGCACCCCGTTCCAAGAATCCGCTAAGACGAGGCCATGGCTTCCGAAACACTGGACAGGCATCCGGGCGACACGCAACCGGACGAAGACCGCGCAGCGGACACCGCGGCGTCAGGAGACGTTCGCGCCGAACCGGATGCCGCGCCGGAGCGGTCCACGGCGAAGCCGACCAGCAAATCGAGTACCCGCGGGAAGACGGCCCCCAAGAAGACCGCCGCAAAAAAGGCGGCCCCTAAGAAAGCCACCCCGAAGAAGGCCGCTTCCAGGAAGGCCGCCGCAAAGACGTTGGACGGCGAGCCAGAAGACGCGAAATCGGCGCCTCCGAAATCAGACACAGAATCGGCGACCAGGAAGCCCGTCGCCAAACGATCGCGCACCAAGGCCACGCAAGCCAAACCCGGGAAGGCCAAACCCGCGAAGGCCGAGGTCGCAGGAACCACCACCGCCGCGCCGGCCGAGACGCCGGATCAGGCTGCGGACACCGCGCCTGAGAAGGCGCCCAAGACGGTTCGCAAGCGCAAGGCCACGACGCGGAAACGCGCGCAACCGGCGAAGACAGCCGCGAAGAGCGCCGAAGACGCGGCATCGAAGGACGGGGCCGGGACACCGGCCAAGACCGCAAGCACCCGGGCGCAAGGGGGCAAGCCGGGGGACCCGGCCGCCCCCGCCGTCGCGGAATCCAAACCGCCTGCGCCGCCGCCACCTACGCGAACCGAGGCGCCCGCGCGGTCCGAGCCGCCGAGGCCGGAAATTCGCGAGCAGACGCCCGTTCCCGCGCCGCAGGGCATCGACGCGCCGCCGCTGCCGCCCTATCGCGCGGCCCTGCGCCACCTGCACCGGCTGGTTCTGGATCGCGGCGGCAACAAACTCGACAAGGCCGACACCATGGTCGAGACGCCGCTGCGCGACCTGCACATCGTCGGCCCGAACGCCACGCACGGCAACGACTATCGCCCGACGCCGCGCCGGCTGGTCGAATGGGTGCTCTCCGGAATACAGGCGTGCCTGCCCGGCCCGTTCGAGCACACGACGTTCCTCGACATCGGCTCGGGGCGCGGCCGCGTGCTGTTCGAAGCCGCCCGGTTTCCGTTCCAGCGCATCGTCGGCGTCGAGTTCGCCCGCGAGCTGCACGAGGATGCCGAGTTGAACCTGCGCCACTGGCCGCGCGCGCACATGCGCTGCCGCGAGGTCGACCTGGTCCTGGACGATGCCTTCGACGCGCCGTTGCCCGAGGGCGATCTGGTGGTCTGGATGTTCGATCCGTTCTCCGAGCGGCTGATGACGCGCATGGCCGCCCGCCTTGCCGAGCACGCACGCGAGGCGCGCGTGACGCTCGTCCTGGTCGATCCGCGCAACCCGATGGCGTTCCGCGAAAGCCCGACCTTCAGGGCGCTGGATATGCCCCCGTCCATACGCCGCCGGATCGCGCTGCTGAGCCCCTATCCGGTTCGCGTCTACACCGCCGCCCCGCGCTGAGCCGCCAGGATCGCCGGGTCGAGCCCGGCGATGAGGTGAAAAGGGGATAGGCTTTCCGCTTCATGCCCGGGCCTGACCCGGGCATCTCGGGCCACCCTGCCCTCAGCTCTCCATGACGATCTGCGGCGCCGGGCGGCCGGCGGTGCCCTTGGCCCGCTCGATCTCGGCCCAGACCTTCGACGCGATGTCCTTGAAGATCCGCGCGTGCGGGCCGTCCGGGTCGGACACCACAACAGGCCGGCCGGAGTCCGACTTCTCGCGAATGTCCATGTGCAGCGGCACCTCGCCGAGGAACTCGACGCCGAGCCGCTCCGCCTCCTCGCGCGCGCCGCCGTGGCCGAAGATGTCGGAGCGCGTGCCGCAGCTCGGGCACATGAAATAGCTCATGTTCTCGATGATGCCGAGGATCGGCACGTCGACGCGGCGGAACATGTTGATGCCCTTGCGCGCGTCGATCAGGGCGAGGTCCTGCGGCGTCGACACGATCACCGACCCGGCGAGCGGCACCTGCTGGGCCATGGTGAGCTGGGCGTCGCCCGTTCCCGGCGGCATGTCGACGACGAGCACGTCGAGCTCGCCCCAGAGCACCTCGCGCAGCAACTGGGTCAGCGCCGAGATCACCATCGGCCCGCGCCAGATCATCGGCGTGTCTTCCTCGACCAGGAAGCCCATCGACATGACCTTGATGCCGTAGCCTTCGAGCGGCTTCAGCGTCTTGCCGTTCACCGGCTCCGGCCGGCCGGAGACACCGAGCAGGCGCGGCTGCGACGGCCCGTAGATATCGGCGTCGAGCACGCCGACCTTGAGCCCGATCGCCTGCAGGCCGAGCGCCAGGTTGACCGTGGTCGTCGACTTGCCGACGCCCCCCTTGCCCGAGGCCACCGCTATGATGTTCTTCACGCCGGGAACGCCCTGTGCGGGTCTCGGCTGATGGCCGCCCGGCGCGCCGCCGGGGCCACCGTGTCCGCCCGCGCGGCCCGCCATCGGCGGCGGCACGGCACCCGGTCCACCCCGCGGGGCACCGCCCGCGCCACCGGCCGGCCCGGCAGCAGGTGCGCCAGCCGGTGCGGGGCCGGACGCGCCGCCGCGCTTCTCGGACGTCAGCGTCACCATCACCTTCTCAACGCCGGGGATTTCCGCGACGACCTTCTCGGCCGCCGCCCGCATCGGCTCGAGCTCCTGCGCCCGCGCCGGATCGACGGAGATGGCGAAATAGACCCGCCCGCTCTGGATGACGACCTCCGATACGAGCCCGAGCGAGACGATGTCGCCGGTCCTGTCGGGTCCCTTGACCCGCGAGAGCTCGCCCAGAACCGCGTCCTTGGTCAACGCCATCATGCTTCCTTTCGTTGGTCTTTGTGCCCGCATGTCGCCGGCGTCCCTGTGCGCCTTATGTAATCGGACGGGGTTACGGGTCAAATGGTGCCCGAAAGATTGCCGGAAAGGCCGGGCGCGACGCGACGCTTTGAAACAGGCGCCGCGGAGGCTATGTCAGAAGGCGGAACAACCAGCGGAGCGACGCCTTGAGCGACGAGTTTCTGGTCCGGCCCGATCCGGACGACCCGAAACTGACCACGCCGGTGACCGGGATCGACCAGACCGGCGCGCGCGTGGAGACGCGCGTCGTCAACGAGCGCCCGCTGACGCTGTTCCTGAATGCCCAGGAGATCGTCACCATGATGACGATCGGCGACCGGCCCGACCTGCTCGCCGTCGGCTATCTCCTGAACCAGAACATGCTCGTGCCCGACGACGAGATCACCGCCATCGAGCACGACGACGACCTCGACGTCGTGGTGGTGCGCACGAAGCGGCAGACCAACTACGAGGACAAGCTGAAGAAGAAGGTGCGCACCTCGGGCTGCGCCCAGGGCACCGTCTTCGGCGATGTCATGGAAAGCTTCGAGACGGTCAGCCTGCCCGCCGACGCCGTTTTGAAGACATCCTGGCTCTACGGCCTGACGAAGAAGATCAACACCGCGCCCTCGCTCTATCTCGCCGCCGGCGCGATCCACGGCTGCGTGCTGTGCCGCGAGGACAGGCCGCTGGTCTACATGGAGGACGTCGGCCGCCACAACGCCGTCGACAAGATCGCCGGCTGGATGTTCCTGAACAAGGAGCCCGCCGCCGACAAGATCTTCTACACCACCGGCCGCCTGACCTCTGAGATGGTCATCAAGACGGTGATGATGGGCATCCCCATCCTCGTGTCGCGCTCCGGGTTCACCGCCTGGGGTGTCGAGCTGGCGCGGCAGGCGGGACTGACGCTGATCGGCCGCGCCCGTGGCAAGCGCTTCCTCGCGCTGTCCGGCGACCACCGCATCGACTTCGACCTCGATCCCGATACCGTCGAGGACGAGGCGCCGAAGCACCGCCGCAAGGGCAGTTTCGCGGAGGCCGGCGAGTGAACCGAACCGTTTCATCGCGCAAATGGACCGGACCATGTCCCGGCGCACGTTGGAGACACGCGGCTGGTCGAGCGTTCCGGCTGACGAAATACAATGGAACTTGCGCCCCGGAGGGGATCCGGGGCCCGAAGCGACATCGCAAGACCATTTCAGGGGCTCCCGCATGACCATCGTTTCCCGCCACGACGAGACCGGGCTGCACGACAACCCGGGCCAGGCGGCGCTCACCGTCGGCTGCGTCCTGGCGGGCGGGCTGTCGCGGCGCATGGGCGGCGACGAGAAGAGCCTGCAGACGCTGGGCGGCAAGCCGATGCTCGCCCATGTGATCGCGCGGCTTGGATCCCAGGTCGGCACCGTGGTCATCAACGCCAACGGCGACCCCACCCGCTTCGACGGGTTCGGCCTGCCGGTGACGCGCGATCCGGTGGAAGGCTCAGCCGGGCCGCTGGCCGGCATCCTCGCCGGCATGCGCTGGGCCGCGAAACAGTGCCCGCAGGCGCGCTGGGTGGTGACGGCGGCGACCGACACGCCGTTCTTCCCCGAGGATATGGTCGCCCGCCTCGTCGCCGCGGCGGGCCACCGCGACGGCATGATCGCGCTGGCGAAATCCGGCGACCGGGTGCATCCCGTCTTCGGCCTGTGGCCGGTGGCGCTCGCGGACGATCTGGAAAAGGCCGTCCGCGACGAGGACCTGCGCAAGGTGCTGGTCTGGGTGAACCGCCATCCCAATGTCGAGGTGATCTTCGGCAGGACCGCCATCGACAACATGGAGATCGACCCGTTCTTCAACGTCAACACGCCCGAGGACATGGCGACCGCCGAGGCGATCGCCGCCCGGCTCGAGGCGGGCGTTGCCGGGGAGCCCGCCGCATGACCCCGATCTTCGGCGTGACCGGCTGGAAGAACTCCGGCAAGACGACGCTGACGACGCGGCTGATCGCGGAATTCGCGAGGCGCGGCTACCGGGTGAGTTCGATCAAGCACGCCCATCACGCCTTCGACATCGACGTGCCGGGCACCGATTCCTTCCGCCACCGCGAGGCCGGCGCCACCGAGGTCGCCATCGTCTCCGCGTCGCGCTGGGCGCTGATGCACGAGCTGCGCCCGAACGATACGGCCGACCGGGAGCCGAGCCTGGACGAGATCGTCGCCCGCCTCGCCCCCGCCGACCTGATCCTGGTCGAGGGCTACAAGCGCGAGCGCCACCCCAAGATCGAGTGCCGCCGGCAGCAGAGCCACGACAAGGGCCCACTCGCCCCGACCGATCCGATGATCGTCGCCATCGCCACGGACAATACCGCCGAACATGCGGGCGGAACCGGCGACCTGCCGCGCTTCGATCTCGACGCGGTCGCCGAGATCGCCGACTTCATCGCCGCCTATCACGCCCTGCCCAAGCCGAGAACCGATGCCGCCGCGCAAACTGCTTGACGATTGCTTCCTGCACGACAGGGACCGGCTGCGCCACGACGAGGCCCTGTCGATCCTGCGCGAGCGCATGAGGCCGGTCACGGCCCCCGAACCGGTTTCGCTCGCCAGCGCGCTCGGCCGCATCTGCGCCGAGGCCGTCGCCGCGCCGCGCCCTGTCCCCGGCGCCGACAATTCCGCGGTCGACGGCTATGCCTTCGCCCATTCCGACTACGAGGCGACGGGCGGCTTCTTTCCAATATCGACGCGCATCGCCGCCGGCCATCCCGCCGACAGCCCCCTGCCCGTCGGGTCGGCCGCGCGCATCTTCACGGGCGCGGTGATGCCGCCGCGCGCCGATACCATCGCCATGCAGGAGGACTGCGAGCCGCACGAGCAGGACGGCCGGGGTTTCGTCGCGATCCCGCCCGGCCTGAAGCCCGGCGCCAACCGCCGCAGGGCCGGCGAGGACCTCCGGGCCGGCGACGTGCTGGTCGAGGCCGGAACCATCCTCAGGCCGCAGGAGATCGGTGCGATCGCCTCCACCGGCGCCGGCGCGGTTTCCTGTTTCGCGCCGCTGAAGGTGGCGATCCTGTCGACCGGGGACGAGATCCTGGAGGCCGGCGCGGCGTTTCGCGAGGGGGCCGTCTACGATTCCAACCGGCCGCTGCTATCGGCGCTGCTGTCCACCCTGCCGGTCGCGGTGAGCGATCTCGGCGTCCTGCCCGACAAGGCCGGGATCGTGCGCACGGCGCTGACCGACGCCGCCGCCGGCCATGACGTGATACTGACCACCGGCGGCGCGAGCCGCGGCGAGGAGGATCACGTCATCGCCACCCTGAGCGACCTCGGCCACCGCCACATGTGGCAGCTCGCCATCAAGCCGGGCCGGCCGATGGCGATGGGCCAGATCGGCGATTGCGTGGTGCTCGGCCTGCCGGGCAATCCGGTCGCCGCCTTCGTCTGCTTCGTGCTCTATGTACGCCAGGCGCTACTCGCGCTCGGCGGCGCGACATGGCGCGAGCCCAGGCGGGTCGTGCTGGAAGCCGATTTCGAGATCGCCGACAAGAAGCCGGACCGTCGCGAGTTCCTGCGTGGATTGATGATCGACGATCCCGCCGGAAGCCCCAACGGAGGCTCAGGCGGGGCCCCGGGCGGTGTCCGGCGCGTGGCCAAGTATCCCCGCGACGGATCGGGCCTGATCACCTCGCTGCGCGAGGCCGACGGGCTGATCGAGATCCCCGAGGACGTCACCGCCGTCAGGCGCGGCGATCGCGTCCGCTTCCTGCCCTTCGGCGAGGCCGGCCTGCCGCCGCGCTGAGCCGTCCGCCCCTTACGCCTTGCGGGTGAAGGCACCTTCGAGCAGCGAGCGGTCAAAGCCACGCATGGTCGTGCCGCCGTCCGCGTAGAGGTAGAGGGCTGCCGAATAGACCCCGCCGAGTGCCGCCGCGAAGATGCCGATGGCGGCCAGCGCCAGCACCGTTGCCGCGGCGACCAGGATGGCCGCGGGCGCCATGCCCGGCTGGGCGAACAGGTACTGCATGGCGCCGAAACCGATGAACGCGATCGGCATCACGACGACGGTGACCGCCAGCCCGATGCCGCCATTGCCGATGAGGTTCTCTCCCCATGTCTTGCGCAGCAGCGCGGCGCTTTCCTTCACCGCCCGGACGGGGCCGATGCCGTGCGCCGCGATGATCGGCACCACCAGGAAGGTCGAGACCGACCAGGCGAGGCCGAACATGGCTTCGACGATCCGGCCGAGGAAGCCGAACCGTTCCGCGATCATCCGCAGGAGCAGGCCGACGGTGGCCGAGACCACCGCGTAGCCGGCGATCTGACCGATCCGGGCAGTCGCGATCGCCAGCGCGTCGCCGAGCGTCGGATTGTGACCGCCAAGCCGCAGCAGCGCCGCCCCGACAAGCGCAGTGTTGAAGAAGAAGACCACGAAATACTGGACGATGTAGAACAGGAAGACGGCGACGTAGATCTCGGCCGTCATGCCGGCCCCGGGCATGCCGCCATCCTGGCTGTCCCGGGCGATCGCCTCCAGCGCCCCGGTCAGGTAGGCGGGTGCGAGGAAGGCCGCCATCACCATCAGAGAGCAGAAGCCCGAGATCACCGGCAGGATCAGAAGCTCCTTGTCGTCGCGCAACACCGCCGCGCTCGCCTGGACGAGGTCCCAGCTTCTGGAAAGGCGTTCGAACATGGCGGTCTCCCCATGGCCCGATGGCAGGCAGCGCGGACGCCGCGCGATGGCAGGCGACCCTAGGGCAAGCCGTTTAAGAAAACGCCAATCGGCGGGGAAACGCCCGTTTCGGCCCTGTCGGCGGGAGCGCCGGTCAGCCCTTGCCCATTGCGCCGGCCTGGAACATCCGCGCCAGCAATCGCTCGACGACAGTCGCCATCATGAACGCCGAGCTGGTGAAGAAGCCCGGCCCCCAGAGCATCATATTGGCGACATAGATGTTGGTCGCCCCCGTCGCGCGAAAGCTCGCCATGTCGACATCCGCCCCGGGCAAGGCGATCCCGTCGCGCGCATAGGGCCGCAAATAGCCCTTCTTCGCCAGCGCGCGGGTCAGGCCGTCCTGGTCCGGGTGGGCGACGTCGCGGTTCACCGCCCCGATCGTGTTGACCAGGATGTCGGCACGCTCCGATCCGAAATCGTGGTGGATCGTGTAGGCGCCGGTGTCATCCAGCCCGACATCGCGCGCGCCCTTGAGGATACGGAGGCGCCCGGCCTTCATGAGCGCGAGGATCTTCTCCGCCGTCGGAACCGGACAGGGCGCGGCATAGCACAGCACCGCGGTCTCCACGGCGTCGCGATAGGTCCGTTCGGCCTCGGCCGACAGCAGGCGCTCGGCAAAGAGGTCCCAGAGATCGACCTGCGCGTCGCCGAGGAAATCGACCAGGAAGTTCACTGTATCGGAACTATCCGCCAGCCCGATCGCGTGCGCCAGGATCTCCGCCGCCCGCGCGTTCAGCGCGTCGGCGTCGGCGCAGTCGCGATAGGGATCCATCAGGCCGTCGGCATCGAGCGTCACGCCGTTGGCCGCGGCATCGTCCATCACCAGGTCGCGCAGCGCCGCCAGATCGAACTGCCCCGCCCCGGCCAGCGCCCGGATGCGCGCCGGCGTGAAGGCGTTTCGGGTGACGGCCCCGCCGTTTCGGGTCTGCGCGCCCTTGATGCGCCCGCTGCGCGAACACAAAACCGCATGCCTCTGGTTCGCTCCGGGCACGAATGTCAGCGCGCCATCCGCACCGCGCGCGAACCGGCAGCCGGTCGACGGCGCGAACAGCCTGTTCAGCACGTCATAGGCGCTCAGCGACGCCCCCATGATGTGCACCGTGGCGTCCGGCGGGATGGTCTCGAAGTCGGCAGTGCCGATATGGCTTGCGAGGTAGCGCGCGCCACCCGCGGGCGGGGCCGGAAACGGCTGGTATTCCACCGCGCGGCCCGTCGTCAGGATGGCGACGTCGGCAACCGTGGTCCCGCCCGCCCAGGTGAGCGTGACGCCGCCGTCGGTCTCCGTGATATCCGACACAGCATGGGGGATCAGGTCCACCGCGATGCCCTTGATCGCGGCATTCACCCGGGTCGCCGCGACCGCGTCTTTGAGGAATTCGCCGTAGACGGGGCGCGGCAGATGACCTTTCTCGTCGAGGTCGGGCGCGAGATCGGGGCGCGTCCTGAGCCAGTCGACGAAGGCGCGCCGGTTCGATGCCACGAGACACATGGTGTCCGTGGTGTTGTTGATCAGGTAGTCGCGGCTCTCGTCCGTTCGGTAGGGATAGCCGGGCCCGAAGTCCCCGGTCGCCTCGAAGATCGTGATCTTCTCGACAGGATACCGGTCGACCAGCTGGTAGAAGGCGCTCGTGCCGGTAAAGCCGCAGCCGACCAGCGCGATATGGCGCGGCGTGGTCATAGTGCGCCCCTCGCGATCCAGAGCCCCCAGACCACCAGCACGAGCCCGGAGACCAGATCGAACCAGCGCGTGACGCGCGGGGTGATCCGCGTCCTGGCGGCCAGCGCCAGGTGGACGAGAAACAGCCACCACAGCGCCGACCCGATGAACACGCCCGCCACCAGCCAGTAGGGTGCCGAGGGTGAGTCCGCCGCCGAGGCGCCGAGGCCGGCGATCAGCCCGACAAAGGCCAGAATGGTCATCGGGTTGGAAAGCGTCAGCGCGAACGTGGTGCTGTAGGCGGGGATCACGGACGCGCGCGAGGCAATCTCCCGCGCGCTGTCCTCCGCCGGGCCGTTCAGGAACCCTCGGATCGACATCGCCCCGAGCAGGGCGATCAGCAGGCCACCGCCGAGTTGCAGCGGGGTCGCGTAGCTCAGCAGCACGCCGGTCGCCGCGAACCCGGCCGCCACCAGAAGCCCGTAGACGGCATCCGCGGTCGCCGCGCCAAGGCCGGACGCCAGACCGGCCGCCCGGCCGTCCGTCAGCGTGCGCCGGATGCAAAGCAGTCCGATCGGACCGACCGGCGCCGCCACGGCGAAGCCGACGCCGATGCCCTTGAGCAGGATTTCCATGGGATCAGCTTTCGCGTGCGTCCGGTGAGATCTTCACCACGGTCGTTTCCTTGAGCGCGTCCAGGGACACGAGGGTCTCCGTCCTCTGGACGGCGGGCAGCGGCTTCACGCTGCTTTGCAGGAACCGCTGAAGCGCGTTCGTGTCGGCAACGCGCACCTTCATCAGGTACGAGTGCTGGCCGCTGATGTGGTGCAGCTCCTGCACCTCGGGAAACGCCATGAGCGCGCGGCAGGCCTCGGCCTCGCCGTCATAGGCCAGGTCGAGGAACACGAACACGCACAGCGCGGCGCCCACTTTCTCGGGGTCCAGAACCCCGCGCCACTCGGTGATCGTGCCGTTCGCCACGAGGCGGCGCACGCGCTCGTTGGCCGTCGACGTGGACACGCCGACCGCCGACGCGATGTCGACGCTGGCGGCCCGCCCGTCCGTCTGGAGTATGTCGGCAATCTTGCGGTCGATCTCATCCATGCCGGATATAATACTGCTGTATTCGCATTTATCAATATTATATCCCGATTACATCGCAAAATTCGGAAACCCACCGAAACCTCGTGTAAGGCTCCGGAAAAATGCCGGATCGTCGATTGATAGGACAAGCGGGACAGGATGGGCGGGGTCAGGACCACGGCCACCGGCGAGAAACGCCGGCGTGAACGCCGGACGGCCGCCCGCGACCCGGAGACGCTGCCTCCGGAGCCGCTGCAAACGGCCGCGAAAGATAAGTCTTCAGAGGAACCCGGCTCAGGGCGCCTGGAGCGTGTAGACCCAGTCGGCGGGAACGAAACGGAACCCGTTGCTGCGCACCACGTGGCCGATGCCCGGATAGGGCAGATGCATGCCGGCGACCAGCAACCGGTCGGTCACCGCCATGTCGAACGCCTTGCGCCGGGTCATGATCGCCTTCTGCGGCGAGGTATCCAGCGCGATCGACCAGTTGGGATGCGGGAACTGCAGCATCGGCGAATGGACGATGTCGCCCCAGACGAACAGCGTATCGTTGCCCGACGACACCATGTAGCCGGTGTGGCCCGGCGTGTGTCCGGGCAGCGGCACCGAGCGGATGCCGGGGATCACTTCCTCGTCCGGGCCGATCTTGCGAACGGTCTTGGCATAGGGCGTGGCGGCCGCCTGCGCGGCGTGGAAGAACGGCTTCGCCACCTCGGCGGCGTTGTTGAGATTGTCCGGGCTCATCCAGAAATCCCAGTCGTCGCCGCAGACGACGAGCTGCGCGTTGGCGAACGCCGCCGCCCCGTTTTTCGTGGCGATCCCGCCGATATGGTCGGGATGCATGTGCGTGGCGATCACCACGTCGACATTGGCGGGATCGATGCCGGCGGCGGCCAGTCCGCGCGGCATGTCGCCCATGGTCGGGCCAAGGAAATCGCGGCCGCCGGCATCGATGATCGCCAGCTTGTCGCCGGTATTGACCACGAAGCAGTTGACCGAGGCGCGCACGGTGTCGCCGGTCGGCGCGAAACTCGCGCGCTGCAGCCGCTCCACCTCGTCGGGCGTGGCGTCGGGGAACATGTTCGTCCCCAGGTTCACATAGCCGTCCAGGATCGCGGTGACGATGATATCGCCAACGGCGATGCGGTAGATTCCGGGCACCTGCCGGGCCGCCTTCGGCTGGGCGGCCTCGCTCCTGCCGGCTCCGAGCGCGGAGCCGGCCAAGGCCGCGCCCGCGGCGAAACCGGCCTTCAAGAGCTGTCGACGGCGAAAATCCATTCCGGAATCCCCAAGAATCCGCATTTTTTGCAGGTGCGAAGCGACATTAGCACGGCGGCGACGCCGTGTTGAACCGTTACTTTCGATGTTCCATCGAAGGGTTTAGACGGACAGGCCCTGTCGGACCCAAGCCTGTTGCGCGGGCGGGAAGAATAGTGGGAAGATGACAGTAACCGCCCGACCGGGCGGATGGACATACTGGAAACGCACCAACAACCAACAGGGGAACACTATGCGTCAATTCCTGCGTCTGGCCGTTGCAGCCACGGCACTTGTCTTTGCCGGCGGAGCGGCAGCGAAGGATTGGAGCACGGTCCGTATCGGCACCGAGGGCGCCTATCCTCCGTTCAACTTCTACGACACGAACAACCAGCTTCAGGGCTTCGACATCGAGATCGCCCAGGCGCTCTGCGACAAGATGGCGGTGAAGTGCGAATTCGTCGCACAGGACTGGGACGGCATCATTCCCGCCCTGCTCGCCAACAAGTACGACGCCATCGTCGCCTCGATGTCGATCACCGAGGAGCGCAAGAAGCAGGTCGAGTTCACCGACAAGTACTACAACACCCCGGCCCGCTTTATCGCCCGCAAGGAGTCGGCGGTCACCGACACCTCGGCCGAGGCCCTGAAGGGCAAGGCCCTTGGCGCCCAGTCCGCCACCATCCACGCCAACTTCCTCGAGGGCGAGCGTCCGGACTCGGATCTGAAGCTCTACGGCACCCAGGACGAGGCCAACATGGACCTCGCCAACGGCCGCCTCGACGCGGTGCTGGCCGACTCTGTGGTCCTGTACGAGTGGCTGGAGAACACCGAGGAAGGCAAGTGCTGCGAATTCGTCGGTGAGCCCGAGACCGATCCGAGGTACTTCGGCGACGGCGCCGGCATCGCGCTGCGCAAGGAGGACCAGGACCTCAAGAAGATGATGAACGAGGCCCTGGCCGCGATCATCGCCGACGGCACCTACGAGAAGATCAACGAGAAGTATTTCCCGTTCTCGATCTACTAGGGCCATGATGATCGCCTGACAACCAGTCCGCCCCCGGCGGCGCCCAGCGTCGCCGGGGCTTGTTCGTCCTGGGGACCAGGCGTTTGGACGGGGGGTGATGACGGACCTTTTCCAGCTTCTTCAGCCGGGCCCCGAGGGATGGGGCGACGAGATCATGGCCGGCGCCTGGCTGACGATCCGGCTGGCGGTCGCCACCTTGCCGTTCGGCCTCGTGATCGGGTTCCTGGTGGCGCTGGCGCGCAACTCGGACTCGCGCGTGCTGCAGGCCCTCGGCGGCGCCTTCACCACCGTGTTCCGCGGCCTGCCCGAGCTGCTGACGCTGTTCATCATCTATTACGGCGGCCAGATCCTGCTGCAGAAGGTCATCGGCCTGTTCACCGACGCCTATGTCGAGGTGAACGGCTTCGTCGCCGGCATGGTGGCGCTCGGCGTCGTCTTCGCCGCCTTTTCCAGCGAGGTCTTCCTCGCCGCCCTCCGGGCGATCTCCAAGGGCCAGATCGAGGGCGCCCATGCGCTCGGGCTCAACCGGTTCCAGACGCTCCGCCTCGTCATTTTCCCGCAGTTGTGGCGCTATGCCCTACCCGGCATCGCCAATCTGTGGCTGGTGCTCCTCAAGGACACCTCGCTCGTCTCCGTGATCGCGCTCAACGACCTGCTGCGCATGACCAACGTCGTCGTCGGCGCGACCAAGGAGCCGTTCTTCTTCTACGCGGTCGCCTGCTCCATCTACCTGCTGTTCTCGATCATCTCGAGCTTCGGCATCACCTGGATCGAGCGCCGCGCCGCGCGCGGGGAGACGAGAGCGGCATGATCGACTTCGACCTCATGGCCCGCTACGGCCCGCGCATGCTCGACGGCCTCCTCGTCACGATCGAGCTGGTCGTCATCTCGATCGTGCTCGGCGGCCTCCTCGCCTTTCCCGTCGCGCTCGCCCGCATCGCGAAATCCCGCGCCCTCAACGCGGCCAGCTTCTGCTACGTCTACTTCTTCCGCGGCACGCCGCTGCTCGCCCAGGTGTTCCTGGTCTACTACGGCGCCGGCCAGTTCCGCCCGTCGCTGGAATCGGTCGGTCTGTGGTGGTTCTTCCGCGATGCCTTCAACTGCGCGATCTTCACCTTCACGCTGAACACCGCCGCCTATCAGGCCGAGATCCTGCGCGGCGCCATCCTGTCGGTGCCGCGCGGCCAGAGCGAGGCGGCGCTGACCATGGGCATGCGGATGCCAGCCATCTACTGGAAGGTGATCCTGCCGCAGGCCTACATCGTCGCGCTGCGCCCGCTGGGCAACGAGATCATCCTGATGATCAAGGGATCGGCGATCGCCAGCGTCATCACCGTCTTCGACCTGATGGGCACCACCCGCCTCGCCTTCGCCCGCTCCTTCGACTTCCAGGTCTACCTGTGGGCGGCGATCCTTTATCTCATCATCGTCGAGACGCTGCGCCGGGTCTGGGACAGGCTGGAACGCCGCCTGACGCGCCATCTGCGGATGGCGTCCTGAGGCGGCGGCGCCGCGGCCCACACGTGGTCAGCGCTTGATTCAACGCACCAGGGCCGCGCCGCAAGCGATTCCGCCGCCTCGGGTTTCGCCTTTCCGAAACGACCTCACACGAACAGGTCGGTCATCTCGAACGCGGTGACATCGACCAGCCCCTTGTCGGAGATCCGGAGCTCGGGGATCACCACCAGCGCCAGCAGCGAGTGCTGCATGTAGGCGTTGTTGAGGGTGCAGCCGCACGCCCGCATCGCCGCGACCATGGCCTCGGCCTTGGCCGCGACGACCTCGGCGCGCTCGTTCGACATCAGGCCGGCGATCGGCAGCTCGACCAGCGCCAGCTCCCTGCCGCCGGCGACGACGACGATGCCGCCGCCGACCTCCGCCGCGCGATTGGCCGCCAGCGCCATGTCGGCCTTGTCGGTGCCGACCACGATCATGTGGTGGCTGTCGTGCGCCACCGTGCTCGCCACGGCGCAGGGCACGGTATAGCCGAAGCCGGAGACGAAGCCGTTGGTGACCGCCCCGGTCCTCCGGTGCCGCTCGACCAGCGCGATCTGGCAGACGTCCTGCGCCCCATCGCCGATGACCAGACCGTTCTCGACCTTCAGCGTCCGTTCCAGCGCCTTTGTCGGCGCCTGGTTCTCGATCACGCCGATGACCCGCGCCGTCACCTCCGACGCCCCCTCCGGTGCCGGGATGTCGAAGTCCGCCGCCGTCAGCGTACGGCCGAGCTTCACCGTGTCGCGGGCGAAATCCGGATAGTCGTAGGCCGGAATGTCGATCGTCAGCGAACCGCCCTCCGCCACCACCTGGCCGCGCGCGATGACGGTCTCCACCGGCAGGCTCGGCAGGTCCGAGGTCAGGATCATGTCGGCGCGCCGGCCCGGCGCGATCGCGCCGAGTTCGCGTTCCAGGCCGAAATGGCTGGCGGTGTTGATGGTCGCCATCTGGATCGCCACCAGCGGGTTGCAGCCCTGCGCGATCGCGTGCCGCACCACCCGGTTCATGTGTCCCTCGTTGACGATCGTGCCGGAATGGCTGTCGTCGGTGCACAGGATGAAGTTGCGCGGATCGAGGCCCATCTCGGTCACCGCCTTGATCTGCGCGGCGACGTCGTACCAGGCCGAGCCGAGCCGCAGCATCGCCCGCATGCCCTGGCGCACGCGCGCGACCGCGTCCTCCAGCCGGGTGCCCTCGTGGTCGTCGGCCGGCCCGCCGGCGACATAGCCGTGGAACAGCGCGCCCAGGTCCGGCGAGGCGAAATGGCCGCCCACCGTCTTGCCCGCGCCCATGGTCGCGGCGATCTCGCCCAGCATGGTCTCGTCGCCGCTGGCGACACCGGGAAAGTTCATCACCTCGCCGAGCCCGATGATGTTCGGCCACGCCATCGCCTCGGCGACGTCCTCAGGCCCCAGCTCCGCCCCGGCCGTCTCCAGGCCCGGCGCGCTCGGCACGCAGCTCGGCATCTGCACGAACACGTTCGACGGCATCGCCATCGCCTCGTCATGCATCAGCTTGACGCCCTTGAGGCCGAGCACGTTGGCGATCTCGTGCGGATCGACGAACATCGAGGTGGTGCCGTGCGGCAGCACGGCGCGGACGAACTCGGTGACCGTCACCATGCCGCTTTCCACATGCATGTGCCCGTCGCACAGGCCGGGCACCATGTAGGCCCCGTCCGCCTCGATCACCCGCGTCCCCTCGCCCACCGTGTGGCGCGCGTCCGGACCGACATAGGCGAAGCGGCCAGCGGCGATGGCGACGTCCGTTGCCGCGATCACCTCGCGCGAATGCACGTTCACCCAACGCCCGCCGCGCACCACCAGGTCGGCCGGCGTCTTGCCGGTCGCCACATCGACGAGCCGCGCCGCAACCGCGCTCCAGGGCCTAATTCCCGTCATGTCGGCCTCCGCATCCGGTTCCCTCACAATTGTTTTGCCGGTCCGATCCTAGTCGAATTGCGCGCGATGCGATAACCAGTTCGGCTATCGCTGACACCAAGGCGCCGATCGGCTACAACGCGGCGCAACGTATGCATCGCACGGGGACAGGGAGCAACGACATGGCGAAAGTGGCATTCATCGGCCTGGGCGTGATGGGCTATCCGATGGCCGGACACCTGAAGGCCAAGGGCGGCCACGACGTGACCGTCTACAACCGCACCGCCGCCAAGGCCGAGCAATGGGTCGCGGAGCATGGCGGCACCGCCGCCCCGACCCCGAAGGCGGCCGCCGAGGGCTGCGACTTCGTCTTCTGCTGCGTCGGCAACGACGACGACCTGCGCGCCGTCACCACCGGCCCCGACGGCGCCTTCCACGGCATGAAGGACGGCGCGGTCTTCATCGACAACACCACCGCCTCCGCCACCGTCGCCCGCGAGCTCTACGAGATCGCCGTATCGAAGGGCTTCGGCTTCCTCGACGCACCGGTCTCCGGCGGCCAGGCCGGCGCCGAGAACGGCCAGCTCACCGTGATGGTCGGCGGCGACCAGGCGGTGTTCGACAAGGCCGAGCCGGTGATCCAGGCCTACGCCAAGATGGTCGGCCTGATGGGCGAGGCCGGCGCCGGCCAGCTCACCAAGATGGTCAACCAGATCTGCATCGCCGGCCTCGTGCAGGGCCTGTCCGAGGGCATCCACATGGCGATGGTGTCCGGCCTCGACGTCGCCAAGGTGATCGCGGTGATCTCCAAGGGCGCGGCCCAGTCGTGGCAGATGGAGAACCGCTGGTCGACCATGGCCGCCGGCAAGTTCGATTTCGGCTTCGCCGTCGACTGGATGCGCAAGGACCTGTCGATCTGCCTCGAGGAGGCCCGCGGCAACGGCGCCCACCTGCCCGTCACCGCGCTGGTCGACCAGTTCTATTCCGACGTCCAGGCCATGGACGGCAACCGCTGGGACACCTCGAGCCTGATCGCCCGCCTGCAGAAATAGCCGGACGCCGCCTCGATCCGGCGCGGCATTGCGACCAATACGGCAACCCGCTCCGGCAGCCCCTCTTTACGTCATTGCCGGGCCTGACCCGGCAATCTCAGGCGTGTGGCACCAGATGCCCGGGTCACGCCCGGGCATGACGTACAGAACGGAACGGCGGTGCGATCCGGGAACCGCGAAATGGGCTCCGGGTCGAGCCCGGAGCACGCGGACTTGGTTTAGGGCACGGCCGTGCCAATCTAACAAACGCGTGTCCCGGACGTGATCCGGGACCCATGCGGCCTTGCTATCAGCCACGGCCGTGCCGCCGGACCGAGCGTCTCCGGAATCCCGGCGCGCGCTACCGCCCGTCCTCGGCGGCGAACTCCAGCGGCAGCGCGGTGGTAAACTTGATCTGCTCCATGGCGAAGCTCGACGACACGTCGGTCAGCGCCACGCGCGAAATCAGCTTCTTGTAGAAGATGTCGTAGTGCTCGATGTCGGGCACGACGACGCGCAGCAGATAGTCGACGTCGCCGCTCATCCGGTAGAACTCGACCACCTCCGGCAGGTCGGTGACGGCGTCGGCGAACGTCCCCAGCCACTCCTCGGCGTGCTGGTTGGTGCGGATCGCCACGAAAACGGTGACGCCGGCGCGCACCTTTTTGGGATCGACCAGCGCCACCCGCTTCTGGATGACGCCCTCCTCCTCCAGCTTCTGGATGCGCCGCCAGCATGGCGTCGTCGACAGGCCCACCCGCTTGCCGATCTCGGCGACGGGCATGGTGCAGTCCTCCTGCAGGACGGCCAGGATCTTGCGGTCGATACGGTCGAGCATGGGCGGCGCCTTTGGAATTATTTTCCAATATCACATTCAGCGATGCGAATTATTGGAAACTTATTTCAGTGCGAGCCTAATAGTAGATTTCCATCGCTCTTGTCCAGAGGACGGGTGCAGACCGGGTACACCGTCGGCACCCGCCCCTGGGCTCCGGGTCAAGCCCGGAGCACGCGGCCTGTGATCGGGCGCGCGGGCGTGCCCCGCGAACAGCCCCGTTCCCGGACCTGATCCGGGACCCATTCGGCCCTTCGGCGCGGGCAGCCCGCGATGCGGCAAGCGGGGCCGGCCAGCGCCACAGCCCGGCCACCCGCCTCAGCGCGGCACGGCGATCCCGCGGGAATGGAAGCCGAGGACGTGCGGGGCGCCGCGCAGGTAGAAGGTGTCGAGCTGTTCGATCGAAAAGCCCGCCGCCTCCACCGCCTGGCGGGTCGGCCGGTTGAGGTGGCAGCCCGCGGCGCAGACGGTCCAGAACGGATCGAGCCGGTCTTGCCAGCGCGCCACGCCGGGCTCGTCCGAGCGACCGTGCTCCAGCAACAGCAGCTTTCCCGACGGCTTCAGCACGCGCCTCAGTTCGGACAGCGCCCGCGCCGGCTCGGCGACGGAGCACAGCGTGTAGGTCAGCACGGCGGTGTCGGCCGAATGGGTCTCCAGCGGCAGGTCCTCGGCGACCCCCTGGTGAAACTCGACGGGTACGGGCGCGGCGGCCAGGTTCCTGTCGGCCAGCCGCAGCATGCCGGCATTCGGCTCCACGCCGACGACCTGCGTCACCTTGCCCTTGCGATAGAAGCCGAGATTGTGGCCGGAGCCGAAGCCGATCTCGACGACGACGCCCTCGGCCTGCGGCACGATCAGCCCGCGCTGCTCGGCGATCCGGCGGCTGCCGCAGCACAGATGCGTCAGCCGCGGCGCGAACCTGTCGACATAGAAACCCATGGCCTTTGATCCGTTTGCCTGCAGATTTCCTTTGCCCGCTCCCCCGAGGCATGGCTAAGACGGAGCGGGCAACCTTCCGCCTGCGTCATCAATCGTCCGGAGTTCCCATGGATAGCGACCCAAGCGAAACACCGAAGACCAAGGACGATATCGTGCGCTGGCTGCGCGGCCGCAATATCGACGAGGTCGAATGCCTGGTGCCGGACATGACCGGCATGATGCGCGGCAAGATCGTCCCGCGCGAGGATTTCATCCGCAACCTGGACTCGGGGCTGCGCCTGCCCGAGACGATCCTGCTGCAGGCGGTGACCGGCGATCCGGCCGAGGAAGGCGGCATCCAGTCGGAAACCGACCAGGACATCCGCACGATCCCCGATGTCGGCACGGTCCGCATCGTCCCCTGGTACCAGGAGCCGACGGCGCAGGTGATCTGCGACACGACCTACAACGACGGCACGCTGGTCGATTTCGCGCCGCGCTCGGTGCTCAAGCGCGTGCTGCAGCTCTATGCCGACCAGGGCCTGACGCCCATCGTCGCCCCCGAGCTCGAATACTATCTGGTCGAGAAATCCACCGATCCGGACATTCCGCTGACGACGCCAGTCGGCATCTCGGGGCGCAAGGAATCCGGCCGCCAGGCCTATGGCATCGAGGCGGCCAACGAGTTCGATCCCGTCGTCGAGGAAATCTACGCCTACTGCGAGGAGTCGCGGATCGAGATCGGCACGATGGCGCACGAGGCCGGCCCGGCGCAGCTCGAGATGAACTTCCTGCACGGCGACCCGCTGGAGCTGGCCGACCAGGTGTTCCTGTTCAAGCGCGCCGCGCGCAAGGCCGCGCTGAAGCACGACATGTACGCCACCTTCATGGCGATGCCGCACGAGAACGAGCCGGGCTCGGCGATGCACGTGCACCAGTCGATCGTGCGCGCGGACAACGGCCGCAACATCTTCGTCGACGACGACGGCAACGACGCCCCGACGCTGTTCCACTACATTTCCGGCCTGCAGCGCTACGTGCCTTCGGCGATGCCGCTGTTCTGTCCGAACGTGAACTCGTTCCGGCGCATACGGCTGGAATCCGACGCCCCGATCAACGTCCACTGGGGCCGCGACAACCGCACCTGCGGCCTGCGCGTGCCGGATTCGCCGCCATCCGCCCGCCGCGTCGAGAACCGGGTGCCGGGCGTCGATTCCAATCCCTACATCGCCTTCGCCGCCACGCTGGCCTGTGGCCTGCTGGGGCTGCGCGAGACGATCGATCCGGACCCCGTGGTCACCATCGACGCCCACACCCTGCCCTTCGGCCTGCCGCTGCACCACCACGACGCGCTGGTGATGCTGTCGGCCAGCGAGGCCCTGCGCGAAGTGCTCGGCAGCCGCTTCGTCGACGCCTTCCTGGAGGTGAAGCGGCTCGAATGGCAGCTCTACAACCGCGTCATCTCGAGCTGGGAACGCGAATACCTGCTGCTGAACGTCTAGGCACCCGCCCGGCTTGCAGGCGGCCGTTCCGACCGGAAACGCGCTAATCCTCGCCCGCGTAGACGACACGGTAGCGGATCTCGACACCCTCCTGGCCGCTTGCCGCGCGCGGCTGCGCGCTGCCGTCCTCGTCGACGGCATCGGCCGGATGCCAGTCGGTGTAGGCCGCCATTTGCCCCGGCGCGCGCGGCAGCTTGAGCACGAAGATGTAGCGCGGCCCCTCGGGCAGCTTGACCGACAGCACGCGGGAACTTGCCCGGAAATAGAGCTCGAAGAAACCGGCGATCATCGGCCGGTCGCCGTCCCGCCGGGTCCAGTCGTCGAACAGGTCGCCCCATGCCTGGTTCTTCTCGGTGTCGAGCTGGACATCGACGCCCGCCGCCGTATCCGGCAATGCGGTCCCGGCCGGAAACCGTATCTCGTAGTGCAGCTGCGGCGGCGCCCGGTTCGGCCCGCCCAGGCTGTCGTCGGCGAGCCAGGCGTAAAGCCAGGTTCCCCCCGCCCCCAGGGCAACGATCACGGCGATCGCGCCGACGAACTGGCCCGCCGTCTTCGCCCTTGCCCGGCCCGGCACCGCATCCGCGGGTGCCTCCCGGCCCGCGCGTCGCCGCCCCGCGACCAGCGCGATCAGGGGCCCGGCGACAAGGCCGACCAGCCCGCCGATGATGGCGATCAGTCCGACGAAATAGCCGCAGGCCCCCTCGAAGCAGGAGACCTCGAAAAGCCATGCCAGGAACTCGCCAACGAACCAGCCGGCGACCAGCCCGAGGCCCGCGCCGAGGATGCCGGCGAGGATCGCGATCAGGAAACGCATCATGCCGGTGATCCGCACTGGCCGAACAGGCTGCGGACGATAGCGCTGCCGGCCCCCGCGCGCGAGCGCAAATGAGACGCCTCCGCACCGGAGGCCGCAGGTTTACCGACCGAAACCGGACCGAAACAGGCCGGACATCGCGATGAAACCGGACGCGCATATCACCGCTCGGCTTTTTAGGGAAACCGACCGGATTTCCAATGCGTCCACCGCCAGGGGGATCCGGTCCCATCGAGGGATCGATACGAGCCATGCCCGTGACTGCACGACACCGGATCGCGTTCGCCGCCGCCGTCGCCCTGGCCGGGCTCGGGTCTCCCGCCGTGGCCCAGACCGCCACCGACCTCGCCTGCAAGGGCTGTGTCGGCAAGAGGGACATCGGCAAGAACGCGGTGACTGGCGCCAAGATCAGGAAGAACACCGTCAGGGCGAAACACCTGCACAGATCGGCGAAGCCGGCCGGCGTCGCCTCGGCCTCCTCCCTCACGCCGGTCCCTCTCACCGGCACCTACGAGACCGTCTTCTCGGTCTCGCTCACGGCGCCCGGGCCGGGAACCGTCGTCGCAACGGCCAGCTTCAATGCCCATCACATCAACCCGGGCAGCGTCCACGGCTGCACCATCGTCGACGGCACCACGGCGGGACTGAACACGAGCCTGAACGAAGGCACCGGCTACGTGACGGCAAGCCTGACGCGTCCACTGCCGGTCGCGGCGGCCGGGCCCGTCGCCGTCAACCTGATGTGCACGGAAGCGGGCGGAAACGTCGAGATCGACAACATCAACCTCATCGCTCTGTTCGTGCCGGCGAGCTACTGACGCCGGATCAGCCGGCCGCCATTTCGGCTGCCGCGACGAGTGGGCGCGCCCGCCCCCGCACCTGCCCCCGCACCTGCCGCAGAACGGCTATGATCTGCTGGCGGTCGCAGGGGATGGCGCCGCGGCTGATCGCGCGGCTGCGTTCCCAGGCGGTCAGGTCGTAATGCGGTTTTCCCGTACGCGGCGGCCCCTGATACGACGAGCGCTGGACGCCGAGGGAAAAGGCGAAGCGATGCAGCTCCGCCTCGCTGTCGGCGAGCAGGTGGCACCACTTGCGGCCGTGCCAGTGCCAGATCGCCTCGTCGACATAGACGGCCATCGCGTCCTCGCGCTCCCTCGCCCCCCTGACATACTACCCTCATGCCATACGCCCCTCATTGCCAGGTCAAGCCTGGTAATGACGTGCAGGGTTGCGAGCAGCGGCCGCGAGCTTCGCCCTCGTCCTTCGAGACGCGGCTTCGCCGCTCCTCAGGATGAGGGCTGCGAAGGGCGCATCACCGGCTTCTCCCCCTCCGCGCAGTCCCGCGAAGGCGGGACTCCACAGGCCGCATCGCCCTGCCTCACCAGTCCCGCGTCATGCCCGGGCGTGCCCCGGGCAACGCGTGCCGGATGGAGGGGGGGCCGGAACCGCGGCCGGACTCAGCCCGCGACGCCCAGCTTCTTCTGCAGGCTGGTCGACGACGTGGTGTACTGGAACACCAGCCGCTTGTCCGGATAGACGATCCGGTAGGCGGCCTGCGCCATTAGCGCCCCCTCGTGGAAGCCCGACAGGATCAGCTTCAGCTTGCCCGGATACCAGTTGATGTCGCCGATGGCGAAGATGCCCGGCTCCGAGGTCTCGAACTTCTCGGTGTCCACCGGGATCAGGTTCTCGTGCAGATTGATGCCCCAGTCGGCCACCGGCCCGAGCTTCATGGTCAGGCCGAAGAACGGCAGCATCCGGTCGCAGGCGATCACCCGTTCGGCCTTTTCCAGGTCGGTGACGGTGATCTCGCGGAGCTGGCCGCTCTCGCCCTTCAGGTCCGTCACCTGGCCGAGCACCAGGTCCATCTCGCCGGCCTCCACCAGCGCGCGCATCTTGTTGACCGAGTCCGGCGCCGCCCGGAAGGCGTCGCGGCGGTGGATCAGGGTGACGCGCCTGGCGATCGGCTGCAGGCTCAGCGTCCAGTCGAGGGCGGAGTCGCCGCCGCCGACGATCACCAGGTTGGCGTCGCGGAACGCCTCCATCTGCCGCACCGAGTAGAACACCGAGGTGCCCTCGTAGGCCTCAATGCCGCCGATCGGCGGGCGCTTGGGCTGGAAGCTGCCGCCGCCGGCGGCGATCACCACCACCTTCGCCTCGATGACCAGTCCCTGGTCGGTGCCGACGCGGAAGCCGCCGTCCGGCAGCCGCTCCAGCCTCTCCACCATGTGGCCGTAATGGAAGGTCGGGCCGAACGGCTCGATCTGCTCCATAAGCTTGTCCGTCAGTTCCTGCCCGGAGATCACCGGCCAGGCGGGAATATCGTAGATCGGCTTTTCCGGATACAGCTCGGCGCACTGGCCGCCCGGCTTGTCGAGGATGTCGATCAAGTGGCACTTCATGTCGAGCAGGCCGAGCTCGAACACGGCGAACAGGCCGACCGGCCCGGCCCCGATGATGGCGACGTCGGTGGAAATGGTGTCCGTCATGAAATCAATTTGCCTTCGGTCGAGTGGTGGATTTGACGGTCGTCACATCGCGTTCAGCGGACCAGGCGACGGACGTCAGACCCGAAAACCACACCAGAAACACAAACTGGCTGGTGTCCTTGTCTAAACCGGCGTTCGTACGGAAGCTGCTGAACATTGTGTCGAACTTCGGATACGGAGCACTAGCGGCTGAGACGCATCCACGGCCGGGTGCCCGGCGCCTCCTGCCGCCCGACGGGCTGCAGGTAGATCGGCACTTCGGGCCAATGCCCGTCCGCGAGTGCGCGGCGAGTCGGACCGTGACTTATGGCAAAGGCGGAAAATCCGCAACGCAGCATGAACGGAATCTGGTCGAGCAAGATGTCGCCCGTCGCCCGGATTTCCCGGGTGAAACCGAAGCGTTCGCGCAGCAAACGGGCACTCGAATAGGCCCGACCGTCCGTAAAGGCAGGAAAATTGAGCGCGATCATCGCGATCCGCTCCCGGTGCGGCACAAGGTCCTCCACCGGATCCTCGGGCAACAGCTCGACGCCGATCTCGCAGCCATCGCGATGTTCGCCCCCCTCGAGGCCTTGCCAGCGCGACGCCGGAACCAGTACGGAGCCGGTCTCCGGCAGCGCCTCGTCGTCGCCCAGGCGGCGAAAGCGGTCCGCCACAAATCCCTCTCGGGTCCAGATTTCGATTGTCGTCATGATTTGTGCCCCGGCACTCCGTCTCCGTCCTGTCCTCTGCCTCGCACCGGCCGCAGCACGCGCACCGTCTCGCCGTTGCGGGCGATATGGATGCCGCACTCCGTCTTGTCCCGCCCGCGCCAGCGCCCGGCCCGGGCGTCCTCGTCGTCGGCGACCGGGCTGGTGCACGGCGCGCAGCCGACCGACAAGTATCCTTTGGCAGAAAGCGGATGCCGCGGCAGCGCGTGGATCGTGCGATAGGCGGCGATCTCGGACGCCGCCCAGCCCGCCAGCGGATTGATCTTCAGCCGGTCGCCGTCGCGCTCCACCAGGGGCATCGCCTCGCGATCGGCGGTCTGATCGCGCCGGCGTCCGTTGATCCAGAGGTCGAAGCCGGCAAGCGCGGTCTCCAGCGGTTCCTGCTTGCGGATACGGCAGCACAGGTCGGCGTCGCGGCGGTGGAGATCGCCATCGGGATCGAGGGCCGCGAGCCGCCCGGGCTGCGGCGTCACCGAGCGAATGTCGACGAGGCCCAGCCGTTCGGCGAGCGTGTCGCGATAGGCGAGCGTTTCGGCAAAATGCTTGGCCGTATCGATGAAGAGCACCGGCGTGTCCGGTGCCACCCTGGAGACGAGGTGCAGGAGCACCACCGAATCCGCGCCGAACGACGACACCACCGCCGCCCGCCCCGGCGCCAGGTCCCTGACGGCATAGGCGATCAGGTCCTCGGCGCTGGCGCCGGCGAAAAGCCGATCGAGCGCTGCCGCTTCGAGCGACGCCGCCTCGGGCCAGGCGGCGCGGCCAGGTGTGGCCCCATTACGCCCGCCCGACGCCTGCTCGGGGTTAGGATCGTCCACCATAGAGCGCCTCCTGGAACGGTGCGTTGCCGAGGCGGCGCCAGGCGGCCAGGAAGGTTTCCTCGCGGCCCTCGCGCAGCGTCAGATAGGTGTCGACGATGGTCTCCACGGCATCGACGACATCGTCGGCGGAAAAGCCCTTGCCGACGATCTCGCCTATGGCGGCGTCCGCCCCCCCGATCTCGGCACCCCCGCTCTCGCCAACCCCGCTCCCGGCACCGGCAATCTCGCCCCCGGGGGCGCCGCCCAGCGTGATCTGGTAGAATTCCTCGCCTTTCCGGTCGACACCGAGAATGCCGATGTGGCCGACGTGATGGTGGCCGCAGGCGTTGATGCAGCCCGAGATCTTCAGGCTGAGGTCGCCGATCTCCGCCTGCCGGTCGGCGTCGGCGAAGCGTTCGGACAGCCGCTGGGCGATGGGGATCGACCGGGCGTTGGCGAGCGCGCAATAGTCGAGGCCGGGGCACGCGATGATGTCAGTGGCGAACCCGGCGTTGCCGGTGGCCAGTCCCGCCGCGACGAGGCCGTCATAGACCGCGCGCAGGTCGTCCTTGCGGACATGCGGCAGGATCAGGTTCTGCTCGTGGCTCACCCGGATCTCGTCGAACCCGTACCGTTCGGCGAGGTCGGCGACGGCGTCCATCTGCGCCGCGGTCGCGTCCCCCGGCACGCCGCCGACGGGCTTCAGCGAGATCGTCGCCGAGACGTAGCCGGGCACCTTGTGCGGATGGGTGTTGCGCGCGATCCAGCGCCCGAACGTCGGATCGGCCTTCCAGGCCGCTTCCAGCGCCGCGCTCCTGGCCGGCAGGTCGGCGAAGGCCGGCGGGGCGAAATAGGCCGCGATCCGCTCGCGCGCCTCCGCCGGCACGTCGAGGGCGCCGCCGCGCAGGGTCTCGAACTCGGCCTCCACGCCCGCGCGGATCTCCTCGATGCCGCGCTCGTGCACGAGGATCTTGATCCGCGCCTTGAACTTGTTGTCGCGCCGGCCATAGCGGTTGTAGACGCGCAATATCGCCTCGAGATAGGCGAGCAGCGCGTTCTCCGGCACGAAATCGCGGATTTCCCGGCCGACCATCGGCGTGCGGCCCAGGCCGCCGCCGACGAAGACGCGAAACCCGATGCCTCCGTCCGGTCCGCGCCGCAGCTCCAGCCCGATGTCGTGGACGCGGATCGCCGCGCGGTCGCGCGCCGCCGCCGTCACCGCCACCTTGAACTTGCGCGGCAGGAACGAGAATTCCGGATGCAGCGACGACCATTGCCGCACGATCTCGGCCCACGGGCGCGGATCGGCGACCTCGTCGGCGGCCGCACCGGCGAAGTGATCGGTGGTGACGTTGCGGATGCAGTTGCCCGAGGTCTGGATCGCATGCATCTCGACCTCCGCCAGCTCCTCCAGGATCGTCGGGATGTCCTCGAGCCTCGGCCAATGGAGCTGCAGGTTCTGGCGCGTGGTGAAGTGGCCGTAGCCCTTGTCGTAGGTACGCGCGACATGGGCGAGCTTGCGCAGCTGACGGGCCGACAGGGTGCCATAGGGAATGGCGATCCTGAGCATGTAGGCGTGGAGCTGTAGATAGACGCCGTTCATCAGCCGCAGCGGCTTGAACTGCTCCTCGGTGAGGTCCCCGGCGAGACGCCGGTTAACCTGGTCGCGGAACTGCTCCAGCCGGTCGCGCACGAAGGCGTGGTCGAATTCGTCGTAGCGGTACATGGTTTTCTTCGCTCTTGGAGGTCTGCCGTTTGCACCGATGCCGATCGGGACACCGCCACCGCGGCCGTCCGGTCCGGTATCGTGGTGGCCCTCAGGCCGTTTCCCGCGCGGCACCCGTCGCCGCGTTGCCTGCCACCGCATTGCCCGTCGTCGGGCCGCCGGCGCGGATGCGCTCGCGCAGCCGCACCGGCTGGACGCCGCGATCCTCCGCCTCGACGTCGATCAGGTAGGGCTCTACCACCAGCCGCGCCGCCACAGCCTCGCGGCCGGCCCGCTCGGCGACCTCGGCATCGGCGTTGGTCTGCACCAGCCGCGCCGCGCCGAGATCGACGGTCCAGTCGCGATCGCCGAGATAGACGACGCGGCCGTCGGCCAGGCGGTTTGCGGTCAGGACGCGAAAATTGCTTGCATATGCCATTATCGTCCTCCTCGTATCCGTTCTACGCCGCCAGGGCGGCCTTTGCCGCGAAGCTTTCGGCGTCGGCCCAGTCGCCTTCGGCCACCGCGCGGCCGACGAAGATGACCACCGGCCCGGTGACGTCGCCCCGCCCCGCCAGCGCCGGCAGCCGGTCCAGGCGCCCGAAGAACCGCCGCTGGTGTGGCCGGCAAGCGTTCTCGACCGCGGCGACCGGGGTATCGGGTGAAAGGCCGTGTGATATCAGGGCGTTGGCGACCTCGTCGGCGACGCTGCGCGCCATGTAGAGGCTGATCGTCGCGTCGGATCGGGCCAGTTCCGCCCAGTCGAGCCCGTCCGCGCCCGGTGCCGCGTGTCCTGTGGCGAAGACGAGCGCGGACGCATGCGCGCGATGGGTCAGTGGGGTGGCCGTATCGGCCGCCGCCCCCAGCGCCGCCGTGATGCCAGGCACCACCGCGTGCGCGATGTCCGCCTGCCGCAACGCGGCGAGCTCTTCCCCGGCCCGGCCGTAGACCATCGGATCGCCGGCCTTCAGCCGCACCGTCCTGTGCCCGGCCTTCGCCTCGGCGATCAGGATCGCGTTGATCTCGGCCTGCGAGGCGTTGGCCCTGCCCTTGCGCTTGCCCACGTCGATCCGCCGCGCGTCGCGGCGCACGACATCCAGCACCTCCGGCTCGATCAGGCCGTCATGGACCACCACGTCGGCCTGCGCCAGCACCCGTCGGGCCCGCAGCGTCAAAAGGTCGGCCGCCCCCGGCCCGGCGCCGACGAGCCAGACGAAGCCCTGCCCGGGGTCGCCAGGACGCCGGGACTCCAGAAGTTTCGCCACGCTCCGGCGCAGCGCCGCGGCGCCATTCGTGGCGGCGACCGCCATCTCTTCGCCGGTGAAATAAGCCCGCCAGAAGTCAAGCCGCGCCCGGCCCGGCGGCAGCAGCGCCGCCACCCGGCCGCGCAGCTCTCCGGCAAGTGTCGCCAGACGGCCGGTGCCCGGAGTCAGCATGTCCTCGATCTTCGCCCTGAGGAGACCGGCCAGCACCGGCGCGGCGCCCTCGGTCGAGATCGCGACCGTCACCGGCGCGCGGTCGACGATCGCCGGCGTCAGCACGTCGCACAGCTCCGGCCGGTCGACGACGTTGACGGGAACGCCGGCCGCCCGTGCCAGATCGGCCAGCGCGCGGTCGTGGATTTCGTCCTCGGTGGCGATGAAGGCGAGCGCCGCGGTCGCGAACCGATTTTTGTCGGGCCAGACCCGACGATGCGACGACGGAACCGACGCGAGAAGCGACGCCAGGGCGGGCTCCGGCCGGGGTGCATGGACCTCGATCTCGGCGCTCGTCTTGGCGAGCAGCCGCAGCTTCGCCGCCGCCGCCTCGCCGTTGCCGGCTATGATGACCCGGCGACCGTCTACGACCGCCGAGACGGGAAAGGTTTTGAGTTTGCCCATGTGCGTTTGCCCGTGTCGGACCTCGAGACTGACCGCGCCGAATATGGCGCGGCCGCCCCTCGCCGGGCAACCGGAGAACTCAAGAAAAACCAAGCAAATTCAATGTATTAGGAAATTTTGGAACCTGATGCTGCAACGCGGCGGGATGCGGGGACTGTGTTTCCCGGTTGCCCGCCGCGGCAGCATGGCCGCCCCGGTTGATGGGGTCAGGCGGATGGCGTCAGGCGGCCGCGGTCGCCGCCGACTCCTCGGACTCGCAGCCGGCCTCGGCCGTCAGGCTGACGCGCAGGCCGTCGAGGTCCTCGTTCATCAGGATCTGGCAGGAAAGCCGGGAGTTTTCCTTCGCCGTGGCCAATTTGTCGAGGGCGTCCAGCTCCTCGTCATTGGGTTCGGGAAGCCGGTCGAGCCATTCGGACTCGACCTCCACATGGCAGGTGCCGCAGATACCGGCGCCGCCGCATTCCGCCTTGATCGGAATGCCCCAGTCGCGGATCACTTCCATGACCCGCCAGCCCTCGAGCGCCTCGAGGACGTGTTCACGACCTTCACAGTCGCGGACGATAAGCTTCATGTCGTCTCCCTCTCGATTGGATGGCCGTCTCGAAGCCGACAGGGGACGTTAAGCCGGTGCTTGTTACAGATTGCCTTGCGATCTGTCAAAAACGCCGGAAATCGACG
Organism: Microbaculum marinisediminis; assembly: GCF_025397915.1. NCBI lineage: Bacteria > Pseudomonadati > Pseudomonadota > Alphaproteobacteria > Hyphomicrobiales > Tepidamorphaceae > Microbaculum > Microbaculum marinisediminis. The sequence goes on along the minus strand of NZ_JALIDZ010000005.1, from coordinate 309,112 downwards.
GAAAAACCGCCCGAAATCAATCTGTCTGGACGCTCAGCCCTGCCGCTCGGGAACGTCGACGATAAGGCCATCGAGCTCGTCGGTGACCTTGATCTGGCAGGACAGCCGGCTGGTCGGGCGGACTTCATAGGCGAAATCGAGCATGTCCTCCTCCATCTCGGAGGGGCCGCCGGTCTTATCGAACCAGTCCTCGCGCACATAGACGTGGCAGGTCGCGCAGGCGAGCGCGCCGCCGCATTCGGCTTCGATGCCGGGCACCGCGTTGCGGATCGCCGTCTCCATGACCGTCGATCCGACTTCGCCCTCGACGTCGTGGACGGTTCCGTTGTGCTCGATATAGGTGATTTTGGGCATGGGTACGGTCTGATCGGCCTGAAAGCGGGTTTCCTACGGGGGACAACTCGATGCGCCGGCGGAAAACGCGGCACCATAGGCCCCTATAGGCGAAGACAGCCGTCCACGCCAGCCCCCGCGAGGTCGCAGGCCGGATCGGCCCTGCGTGGGCGATGCCCCTCAGTGCTCGACGAAGAGACTCCGGATGTAGCCGTTGACGGCGTCGACTTCCCGTTCCAGCGCGGCGATGGCGTTGCGACTGCGGTCGTCGTCGACATTGTGGCCAAGAAGCTCGGCCGTCTGGGCCCTTTCGGCAACGCCCCATGCCCCGATACCGCGTGCCGAGCCCTTGATGGTGTGGGCGGCCCGACGCCAGTTCTCGACATCGCGCGCTTCCTTGAGACGATTGAGATAGATGCGCGACTGGGTCATGAAAAGCTGCAGCACCTCGCGCTCGAGGTCGGCATCGCCAAAGGTGTGGCGGGCCAGATGGACGAGATCGACGGGGGCTTCGTGCGTAGCCGGCGTCTCGTTGACAAGATAGGGGTCGACGAACTGGCCCATGGACGGCTCCTTCTCCCGGGCGCCTGAACGCCCGCATTGCTGCATTGCAGAATGCCCGCCGCCTGATAAGGATGGGTTAATCTGATCGTATAGACTCGGACCTATCGGCTCATAGGGCGCTTTCGGGGGGATTTTCTCCGAGAATCCTGTATCCGGCATCGGTCAGGCGGCAGACGAGCCAATCGGGTTTGATCGGGTTGTTGAACCAGGGTTCGGCCCAGCCGCTATCGATGCACGCGCGGATCGTCTGATGGTTGATCTGGCGCCCGTCCGGACCGAACAACGGCAACTTGCCGCCCGGCTGGCCGATACCGCGCTTGAGATAGCTCCGTTGCGCCCGAGTGAGTTGCGGCGAAACCGCCCTTCCAGCGCCAGCCCGCGCCACGCTCAGCCTCCATCGTTAACGATGTATTAACACGCCGTTTCACGGGTGTTTTCCCCGCTTGCATTTGGCACTAGACTGTCGTCTGCGGCAAGTGTCAGCGGACACGGACCGAGCGGTCGGTATTGGCGACGCCCGGAAGACGGGGGTATGGCAATGCCGCGGTTTGGTATTGGGGGGTGTATCCTCAAGTCAGACCGGACGCCGGTTCGGGCGGTGGCTCGAAGATGCGGCGGGCGGGCGCCCGAATGGTATTGAGTACGGACGTGAGGCAGTTGGACCATGGCAAAACAATCCCCGAAGACACGCGACGCGGCAGAAGCGGCCCTTTCGGCCGTCGAAGAAGCGCTTTCGCTCAACGGCGACGAACAGGCGCTGGCGGATGCGCTCTCGAAAGACGCTGACGGCGCGGAAAAGGCGACCGAGTCGGTCAACCGCGCCGTTGAACGCGTTGTCGAGGCCGCGCGCGAGCAGCCGGCCCGCAAAGGCGCCAAGGACGCCCCCGACGGCCGCAAGCGCGGCTCGGCACGCCCTGCCGACGCGGCGGCCAACGACTCCCGACGCCCTGCCAATGACGATCGTCCGACCCTCGGCCACATCGTCTACTCGATGCAGCGCAAGGCCCCGCGCACGCCGTTCTGGGTCGCCGGTATTGTCTCGCTGTTGTGGATCGCCGTCTGCGGCGCCGTCGGGTACGGCCTTTACGGTTCCTCGCTCTTCTCGCTGACCGATCCCGACCTTGTCCGCTCCGATCCCGGCATAGCCCTGGTCTGGGCCGCGATCGCGGTCCCGGTGCTGATGTTCTTCGCCTCCGCCGCCATGATCTGGCGGGCCCAGGACCTACGCCTCGCCAGCCAGTCGCTCACCGAAGCCGCCATCAAGCTCGCTGAGCCCGAAGGCGTCGCCAAGGAAGCCGTTCTGACCGTCGGCCAGGCCATTCGCCGCGAAGTCGCCGCCATGGGCGACGGCGTCGAACGGGCGCTGGCCCGCGCCGGCGAACTGGAGGCGCTGATCCACGGCGAAGTGTCGTCGCTAGAGCGCGCCTACCACGAAAACGAGATCCGCATCCGCTCCCTCATCGACCAGATGTCGAACGAGCGCGAAGCGCTTCTCAACAACGCCGACCGGCTGCGCGCCGCCATTGCCGGGGCACACGAGAACCTGTCCCAGGACCTGGCGAGCGCCGGCGATCGCATCACCGGCTCCGTGTCGGCCGCCGGCGACCGTGTCACCGAAGCCCTGACCCGCCGCGGCGACGAGATGACGGACGCGCTGACCGCCTCCGGCGACAACCTCATTTCGACGCTCACCACCCATGGCGACGAATTCGTCCGCCGCCTGTCGCAGACCGGCACCGACGTCGCCCAGACGCTCACCGAAGCCAGCGAAATGGTCACGGTCACCCTCGACCAGCGCGGCCGCGAGGTGAACGAGGCGTTCGGACGCACCGGCATCGAGATCGTCCAGGACCTGTCGGACCGCGGCAACGCCATCAACGAGACGTTGGCCTCCACCGGCCATTCGCTGATCCAGTCGCTGACCGACCGCAGCGCCGAGGTCACGCATCGTCTCAGCGAGACCGGCAATCAGCTCTCGCACACGCTGGTGCAGCGCGGCACCGAGGTCACCGATCGCCTGTCGACGGTCGGCGAGCAGATCTCCGAGACCATCGCCTCGAGCGGCAACGCCCTGACCTCGCGCCTCGACGAAACCAGCAAGACCATCGAAGACACGGTCAACAACCGTGGCGCCGAACTGACCGAACGCCTGGCCGCTGCCGGCACAACGTTCACCGAGGAAATCGTGCGACGCACGGCCGATTATTCCGAGCAGCTGGGCACCGCCGGCGCCGAAGTCGCCCGCGCCATCGCCCAGCGCAGCGCGCAGGTCACCGAGAACCTCAATACGTCCTCGCAGAAGCTTCTGGAGGCGATGGGTAGCCGGACCGAGGAGGTCGAGGAGAGCTTGCGGCGCACGGTCGCCGACGTCGATCACACGCTGTCCGTCAAGGGCAGCGAGCTCGTCGACAAGCTGGCGTTCCGCTCCACGGAGATTTCCGAGCTGCTCGATCACCGCTCGGCGGACCTCAACGAGATTCTCTCCAACCGCTCCGCCGAGATCACCGAGACCCTGATGACGCGCGGCGAAGCCCTGACATCGGCCCTCGACAGCCGTCTGGAAACCTTCGGGTCCGTGCTGGAAGAACGCAGCAGCGCCATCGAGCAGACCCTGTCGAACCGAGCCGACGCCTTCGTCCGCTCCGTCGCCGACCGCGCCTCGGACATCGACGGCATGCTCGGCAAGCGCCTCGGCGACATCTCCACTACGCTCGTCGAAAAGAGCGACGTCCTGGAGAAGACGCTGGAAAGAAGCGTCGAAACGGTCGAATCCGCCTTCGATCGCCAGACACGTCAGCTCGGCGAGACGCTCGAGACGCGCGCCAACGATATCAACATCACGCTTGGCGCCCGGGGCAACGAGATCGAGCAGACGCTCTCGACCCGCGCCGAAAGCATCAGCGCGGCGTTGGGCAGCCGGTCCAGCGAAATCAACGCCATGCTTGGCGACCGCGCCAACGAGATCGAGCAGACGCTCGCGACCCGCGCGGACAGCATCAACGAGGTGCTGGGCAGCCGCTCCAGCGAGATCAACACCATGCTCGGCGACCGCGTCAACGAGATCGAGCGCACGCTTACGATCCGGGCGGCGCGCATCACCGAAGCGCTGGGCAGCCGCACAGACGAGATCAATTCGGTGCTGGGCGAACGGGCTAAAGAGATCGAGGACACGCTTTCGACCCGCGCGGACAGCATCAACGAGGTGCTGGGCAGCCGCTCCAGCGAGATCAATGCCTCGCTTGGCGCCCGCGCTAGCGAGATCGAGCAGACGCTCTCGACCCGCGCCGAAAGCATCAACGAGACACTGGGCAGCCGCGTCAGCGAAATCGACGCTTCGCTCGGCGCCCGCGCCAACCAGATCGAGGAGACGCTCTCCACGCGCGCGGTCAGCATCAACGAGGCACTGGGCAGCCGCTACAGCGAAATCAACGCGATGCTCAGCAACCGGGCCAACGAGATCAAGCAGACCCTCTCGACCGGCTACGAAAGCCTCAACGAGACGCTGGGGAGTCGGTCCAGCGAAATCAACGCGATGCTCGGCAGCCGGGCCAATGAGATCGAGCAGACCCTCTCGACCCGCGCCGAAAGCATCAACGAGACGCTGGGCAGCCGCACCAGTGAGATCAGCGAGCAGTTGTCCACCAAGGCAGCCGAGATCGAGCGGATGCTTTCAAGCCGTGCGGAAAGCATCAACGAGACGTTGAGCAGCCGCTCCGGCGAGATCAACGATCAGCTGGCCGCCCGGGTCGGCGAGATCGAGGAAACCCTTGTCGTGCGTGGCGGTCGCCTGATCAACGAGATCACCAGCCGCTCCGGCGACATCGAGGAGGTCATCGGCTCGGCGAGCGAGACGGTGACGCGCGTCCTGTCCGCCAAGGGTGGCGAGATCACCAAGCAGATCGCCCAGGAAGGCCTGGAGGTGACCAGGGCGATCTCCGAGAGCGGCCAGCACGCCTACGACGCGCTGGAATCGCGCGGCCGCAAGATCGTCGAGGAGATTTCCGAGACCAACGCGTCGCTGACCACCAATATCGAGGCGATCCTCGAGCGTCTGGGCGACTCCAACACCCTGCTCCGCTCCGTCCTCACCGGTGCCAGCGACAACCTGTCGGCGATCGAGGCGACGCTCAGCGATCGTGTCGGCGAGTTCCGCTCCGCCGTCGCCGCCGTTTCCGCGGACGCCGGCGAGACCAGCGACCGCATCGGCGCTCAGGTCAGGCTGCTCGAGGACATGTCCACGAAGGTGCTCGCCGATATCGGCAGCATGGCCGAGCGCTTCGACGCGCAGGGCAAGGACCTGGCGATCACCGCCGACCGCCTCGACCGCACCAACGCCGAAATCGACGAGGCGATCGAAGCCCGCCGCTCGCGCCTCGACGATCTCGCCTCCAGCCTGACGGCGCGGGCACAGGAAATCGATGGGCTCATCACCGGCTACACCCAGGCGATCGAGCGGACCCTGGTGTCCGCCGAGGCGCGCGCCAATTCGCTCGGCGAGATGCTGCAGTCGTCGACCCGCGATGCGTCGGAACGGCTCCTGTCCGAGTTCGAGCGCCTCAACGGCTCGGTAGAGGACCTTGCCGGAGCCATGGGCCAGCGCGCCATGGCATCCACCAAGGCGATCTACGAGCAGCTCGACGCCGTTCGCCGTGCCGCCGACGATGTCGCCGCCACGGTCACGGATCGCACCTCCAGCTCGGCCCAGACGCTGCTGTCCGAGATCGAGCGGATCCAGTCGACGGCCGACGATATCTCCGTGGCGATGTCGAACCGGGCGATCAGCTCGACCCGTTCGGTAGCCGAGGAAATCCAGGGCATTCAGGACATCGCCGAAGCCGCGAGCGCCGGTATTTCCGACCGGGCGCAGCTTACTGCCCGCGCTGTCAACGAGCAGTTCGATTCCCTGCGTAAGTCCGCCGAAGAGATCCGGCAGATGCTCTCCGACACGGCGTCCACCTCGTCGCGCACCATCGCCGAGCAGCTCGAATACATGCGGCTGTCGGCGGGCGAGGAAGGCGAGCGTGCGGCAGGCGCGGTCCGGTCGGGCTTCGAAGGCGCCACCAAGGAGATCGCCGATATGCTGCAGGCGGCGACAAGCCGCTTCTCCGAAGCCTCGCAGGACATGCGGACGGCCGCAAAGTCGATTGCCGAGGAGCTGGAGGCGACGCGCACGGAACTCAAGCGCGGCGTCTTCGAACTGCCGCGCGAGACCCAGGAGAACGCCGCCGCCATGCGCCGCGCGGTCGCCGATCAGATCAAGGCTCTGAACGAGCTTTCGGAGATCGTCTCCCGGCATGGCAACACCCTGGACGTCGCGGTGCCGGAGCGCCGTCACGCCGCCGCCGGCGGTGGCGGTACGACGCTAGCCCAGCCGGCGGCCGCGGCCCGGCAGCCCGCCGAGACAGCCCCAGCCCCGGCCCCTGCCCCGGCCCCTGCCCAACGGCAGGAGCCAGCCAGGCCGGCTCCCGCCAGCCAGCCGAAGAAGGCCGCCCCGGCGGCCGCCGCTGAGCAGCGCGGCGGTAAGGCTGGGTCCGACCGCTGGTCCCTGTCGGATGTCCTGGCGAGAGCGGAACGCGCGGAAGAGGCAGAACCGGCCGCCCCGCGCACCGAGGAACGAACCGAGCGGTCGCCTGCCCACATGATGGAGTCGCTCAACGCGATCGCGGTCGATATCGTCCGTTCGATCGACGACAACGCCTTCATGGAGCTCTACGAGCGCTATCGCCGGGGCGAACGCGACATCTTCATCCGTCGCCTGTTCGCCCAGCGAGACCGCGGCGTGATCGACGAAGTCCGGCGCAAGTATCGGCGCGACCCGGAGCTGCGCGACGCGATCGACCGCTATCTCGACGGCTTCGAGCAGTTGATCGACGAGATCTCCCGGACCGACCGCGACGGCGTCATGCGCCAGATGTACCTGACGTCGGAGCCGAGCAAGGTCTACGCGATCCTGTCGGATGCATCGGGCCGGACGTCCTGATCGCCCGACACAAGCGCCTGCAAAACGAAAGGCCGGTCCCTCGGGACCGGCCTTTTTTCATGTCTCGGAGGCGGCGCGGCGATCAATCCCAATGCTTGCGGGAGTCGCGCGAAGACATGTCGCCCCATGCCAGAACCATCATGAACAGCGCGAAGACAGCCAGGATGATGGCCAAAACCAATTGCTCTCCACCCGACACGGCATTTCCCCTTTTTTCCTGTTTCCGGACGGCCCGGCTTGTCGCAACGGAAAGGCAAATCCGCTGACGTCACATTGATCCGGATCAAGCCGTCGGCCCGCGGGAATGAGGTGCCGGCGGAAGGGGGAAACCGTCCATCGACACGGCCCGCCTGACCGTACCGCCCATGTCGCGGCAACGAGCCGCCACCGTTCGGTCTCAAGCGGTCTCCGACAACGGGCTCGGACCCCGCCAGGTTAAGAAATCGGCTAAAATGTCTTTCGGTCCGTTAACCGCTCCGCACTGGCGGAGGTGGCGAAACCGTAAATTATTCGTTGCGTAATCACGGGATTCCGGAAATTGCTAGTCGATACTTGATGGATTTTGCGTTCGGATTTGCCTTTTATTTATAACTAACGGCATCTTTCGGCCAAAAAACGCCCAGCTATTCCAATCCGCTCCCTTTACGCCGGTTTAACTATTCTGTTCTCGAATGCGCGCAATTGCCCTAACGGAACCCCGCTTCGGCGGCAAACAAGTAAAAATATGGAAGAGGAAAGCGCGATGTCAGGCACTCGGATTAACCAAGCGGATCATGGCGGCGATTCGACCGATCGTGATCGTCGACTGAACTTCATGCAGATCACCCCGGAGACCGGCACGCTGCTGGCCGAATTCTGGAAGCATGTCGAGCCGGCGTTGCCGTCGATCCTGGACGGTTTCTACGCCCATGTCTGCTCCGTGCCGAAACTTGCCCGAAAGGTCGGCACTGACGAGCCGCGGCTAAAGCTGGCGCAAACCGCCCATTGGGGGCGCCTGTTTTCCGGCCGGTTCGACCACGCCTATGTGGAAGGCGTACGCGTCATCGGCATGATCCACAACAAGATCGACCTGGAGCCGCGCTGGTATATCGGCGGCTACAACTTCGTGCTGGCCAAGCTATCCGCCCTCGCCGTGAAGACCTATCGGCGGAACCCGGCAAGGCTCGAGGCCGTCCTCACCGCACTGAACGCGGCGGTGATGCTCGACATGGACTTCGCCATCTCCATCTATCAGGAAGCAATGATAGAGGAGCGCGGCGCCAGGCAGCGCAAGCTGGACGCTGCCATCTCGGATTTCGATCAGACCATGCACGGTGTCATCGCAACCGTCCGCGGCGCGGCCGACCAGATGCAGTCGACCGCCTCGACACTGGCGAGCGGGGCCAGCCAGACCAATACCCAGGCCGCCGCGGTCGCCACCGCAGCCGAGGAAGCGACGAGCAACGTGCAGACCGTCGCCGCCGCATCCGAGGAGCTCGCCACCTCCATCGCCGAGATCGCCCGCCAGGTATCCCAGTCGACCGAGACCGCGGGTCAGGCCGTTTCGGAATCCGAGCTCGCCGCCCGGCAGATCGGGGACCTGATCCAGGCCGCGGAAAAGATCGGCAACGTCGTCAACCTCATCAACGACATCGCCGCGCAGACCAACCTCCTGGCCCTGAACGCCACGATCGAGGCCGCCCGCGCCGGCGAGGCCGGACGCGGGTTCGCCGTGGTCGCTGCAGAGGTAAAGACGCTCGCCGGCCAGACTGCCAGCGCCACCGGCGAGATCACCGGACAGATCGCCGGCATTCAGGACGCCACCAGGGCCGCTGAAGCGGCGATCGGCAAGATCCGCTCGACGATTACCAACGTGAACGAGATCGCCACCACGATCGCCTCCGCAGTCGAGGAACAGGGAATGGCGACCCAGGAGATCGCCCGCAACGTGCAGGAAGCCGCAAGCGGCACGGGCGAGGTCTCGGCGAATATCGGCGGTGTCTCGCAGGCCGCCGAGGAAACCGGAAACGGCGCCCAGATGGTCCTCGAGGCGGTCCGGGATCTGACCGCGCAAGCGGACTCCCTGCAGACCGAGGTCGACAAGTTCTTCTCAACCGTACGGGCCGCCTGATCGGCGGCCCGTCTCGGGCATTTCTCAGATGTCGAACTTCACGCCCTGTGCCAGCGGCAGCTCGCGCGAATAGTTGATCGTATTCGTCTGCCGGCGCATGTAGCCCCTCCACGCGTCGGCCCCGG